>CAYHEI010000382.1:0-3675 GCA_964355385.1 uncultured bacterium
CGATCTCGGGAGCGTGTCGAAGGAAGACCTTGCGGCGGTGGACGACATCGGGCACCAATTCGAGATCGGCCGCGTCCGCATGGAGCAGGTGCTCACGCCGTTCCTCGGCCCGGTCGCGCGGAAGCTGCTCGCGTGGTCGCTGGATCGCGTGCAGAAGACGCACCCGATCCTCAAGAACGTTCACTGGGGCGCCAACGGCGAGCTGCTCGACAACGGGGGCGTGGAGGTCGAGCGCCTCGTGAAGAACGCCGAGGCGGCCGTGGGCCAGCCCGTCGTGATCGTCACCAAGGCGGCGCTCCTCGACCTGCTCAAGACGCGGCTCTCGGCCGTGGAGCAGGGCCTTGGCGTGTCGATGCGCCAGGCAGTGGAGAAGGAAGTCACGCGGCTGGAAGGCATGCTCCGGTGAGGTCGTCGCGGACGGCGCGAAGCGCGGCGCTCGTGGCGCTCGTGTGCGTGACGAGCGGGTGCCAGCTCGTCACGCAGTACATGAACCCCGCTCGCTGGCTGCTCGAGCAGGCGCGGGAGCTTGAGGCGGAGGAGAAGTATCCCGAAGCGGTGGCGAAGTACGAACTCATCATCCAGAAGTACCCCAAGAAGAAGTACGCCAAGGAGGCTCTGTCCCGCGCGGCCGCGATCCACGAGGAACGTCTGAACAACTGGCAGAAGGCGGCGATGTATCTCCAAGAGCTTCGCGCCCGCGACGAGGGGAAGAAGCCGTATCCCGCCATCCTGCTCCGCCTGGGCCGCGTGCTCGAGCACGGCGGTTCGCCCTACACGGACGCGCTCGAGACGTACGGGGTCATCTGCAAGAATTGCGCGACCGCCCCGGAAAGCCTCACCGCCCTGCTGGCGCGCGGCCGCCTCTACGAAGCCATGCAATCCTGGCCGCAGGCCAAGTCGGTGTACGAGGATGCGATCCAGAAGCTCGGCGCGGCGCCTCAGGCGGGCGCGGTGCGCGCCAGGCTTCAGTCGGTGTGGCTCATGGAGGCGCTCGGGATGTACTCCGCGGGGCGCGTTCACGAGGGCGCCGCCCTGGCCGCGGAGGCTCTGAAGAAGCCGCTGGATGTCTCCGAGGTGCGCGGCGGATTGGAAAGCCTGGACCGGCAGTACGCCAACGCGAAGCGGCTGTGGGCTGCGGACGCGGGGACGATCGTGCTCGAAGAGCGCGGGGGCAAGCTCGTGGAGGCCCTCGACGAGGGCCATTTCCCGCTGAAGGCGGTGCGCGACCAGGTCGCGAACGCCCCCGACGGCTGGGAGGCATCGTTCGACGTGAAGAAGAAGAGCCTCGCGATCAAGCGGCGCCCGACCGACGGGGCTCAGGGCAAGCCCTGGTCGTTCAAGGCGCCCTCCGAAGCGGCCGTCCTCGGGTTCTGGTGGTCGCCCGACGGCAAACGGCTGGCCTGGATCGGAAAGTCACGCGAGGGGCGGAGACGCACGTTGAACATCGTCGATCTCGTCAAGCACAAGAGCTGGGAGGCGGTCCGTGACGCGTCCGGCAGCGTGCTCGGCGAGACGGTCCTCTTCCTGCCATACTGTGACAAGATGGTCTTTCCCTACGAGGACTACCTCGCGATTTCGGACCTGCGGGGCGGGAGCCGGACCAACCATCAGATCAAGGGGGATCGCACGCGCAGGTTCCGTGGCGCCCAGGTGGAGTGGATCGCCTCGTCCGTGGACGGGTTGGAGCTCGCGGTCGCCGTCACCCAGCCTCCGCCCAAGGGCGGGGCGAAGCCTAAGAAGGGCGCGCCGCCCCCCGACGCTCCGCGGCCGGCGATCTGGAAGCTGAGTCTGGGCGTCCTGCAAGAATAATGGCCCGGAAACGTCCAACTCGTGTCCGCGCGACGCGTGCCCGGCGGTCCGTTTCCGCGTCTCCGTCCGTGCCGTTCGCGATTCTCGTCCTGGTCGCGGCCGGCGCGCTCGGCGGCGTGCTGTATAACGTGCTCGCGCCCCGGGGGATCTTCCATCCGGCGCCGATCGCGCCATTGCCGGCCGCGGTGCCCGTCCCCCAGCCGGCTGTTCCGCGGGCCCCGAAGCCGAAGGCGGTCGCGAAGCCCGTGGAGCCGCGCGTACCGGCGGCCGCGAAGCCGGTGGAGGCGCCCCCCCCCGTGGCCCAGCCTCCGGCGGAGATCCGGGTGATCGACCTCGCGGAGGCGCGGCGGCTGCTCGACACGCACGGCGCGATCTTCGTCGACGCCCGGTCGTCCATCGGGTACGAGTACTCCCACATCCCCGGCGCCCTGAACGTGCCGTTCTCCGATTTCGACGCCGCCTACGCGCGCGAAGCGGGGCGCCTTCCCAAGGAGGCCGCGATCGCGGTCTACTGCACCAGCGGATCGTGCGACGAGGCGGATATCACCCTCGCGCGCCTCAAGGCCGCGGGGTACCGGCGCCTGCTGCATTTCAAGGACGGCTGGAACGCGTGGGAGATCGCCGAATACCCCTTCGAGAAGGGCCCCGGGCCGAAGTAGCGGCGCCGGATGCTCCGGATCCTCTGCCGCCTCGTCCTCGCCGCCATCTTCCTGATCGCCTCGTTCGGGAAACTCGCGCAACCGAAGGCGTTTCTGCGCACGCTCCTCGAATACCAACAGCTCCCGCCGTGGCTCGTGCCGTGGGTCGCCACGGCCCTCCCGGGCGTCGAGCTCACCGCGGGGGCCGTCCTGCTATTGAGCGCGGTCGCCGTGCGGCGACGGGGCGAAACGTGGGCGACCGCGGCCGCCTGGATCGCCGCCGGACTGCTCATGACGTTCATCGGCGCGCTGGCCGTGAATCTCTTCCGCGGCCTGCCGATGAACTGCGGTTGCTTCGACATCCTCGGCGAGTACTTCCCGTTCTTCAAGCCCAGCAAGGCGAACTGGTGGACGGTCGCGCGGGACCTGCTCATGCTGCTCCCCGCGATTCCGCTCCTGCTCCGCGGGCGTTGAACCGCCTCGTCGCCGCTCTCCTGGCCGCGGCGACCGTCGCCCGCGCCGCCGTCGCCGCGGGTGAGTCGCCGGAAGCGGCGGGCGGGTACGACCGCGAGCTCGGCATCCGCCTCCTGTTCTCCGCCTCGAACCCCTCGATGTTCCACGCCCGGCTTGCGATCCGGGACGACAACGCCGCGACGGTCGCGGCGGGGACGTGGACGGGCGGCGTCTCCGACAACGCGTTGGGTCGGGCCTTGGGCGGCGGACTCGAGGCGTCGTGGGGCGTCCTGCCCGACTTGCGCTTGCTGGCGGCCATCGAGGGCCGGGGAGCGGCCGCGACCGGCTCGTTCACCGGCGCGGGGGCGAACACCAAGACCGACCCGGTCCTGGGGTTGCAGCGGCAGATGCTGGACCGGACCGCGCGCTACCCCGCGCTGGGAGAGGAACTCGGAGTCACGGTGCTGCTGCGCGATCTTGGGTGGTGCCGGCTCGGCCTCACGGCGCGCGCGGGCGTCTGGGAGTTGGCGGATGCCCACGAGGAGGGGACGGAGACCGGGCCGCTGCGGACGTTCGCCTGGGCCCGGAACCTCTCGGCCACGGCCCCGGGCGGCCTGCTCGGGCTGGAGTGGGAGTGGACGCCGGGGCCCGTCGCGGCGTTCGTTTCGTTCGGCTATCGCGAGCTGATCTTCCGCGACGTGCGTTACGACCGTTCGGATTCCGCGGGCGTGCAGACCTCCGGCGACTACAAGTTTCCGGACGACACGCGCTTCCA
>CAYHEI010000383.1:0-3668 GCA_964355385.1 uncultured bacterium
CGTGGGGGCGGGGGGGGGGGGGCGGGGGGGGGGGGGGGGGGGGCCCCCCCCCCCGCCGCGTGGCTGTCCTGGCCGCCCGCCGGCGCCCTCGCGCGGGCCGGCGGCTGGACGGCCGTGGGCCTGACCCATCATCACCGTCCGTATCTCGAGCTCGAATCTTCTGCGCGCCTCGACGTCGCGGATCCCGCGGGGAGATACCTGGATGACCTTCCGGGCGACGCTCGCATCCTCTCGGAGGAGGCGCCGCCGGTGAAGAACCTCCGCATCCGCCGCGGCCTCCGCTTCCTCTGGGGTCATCACGGCGTCGCGCCCCGCCTGATGGAGCGCCTGCGCTCCGTGGTCCACCGCGCGTCCGATCCCTTCGGGGTGTACGCCGTCCTCAATGTCGGCTGGGTCATCGCCTTGCGCCCGCTCTTCTCGCCGGACCTGGTGTTCGACCGAAGCTTGCCGAACCATGCGGGCCAGGCGATGTACCTCTACCGGGTGCGCGACGTCCTGCCCAAGGTGTTTTTTCCCGCGGCCAGCCGAACCGCGCCCGATGCCGAGAGCGCGCAGGAGGCTCTCCTCGAGCCGGGGTGGAACTGGCGCACGGCGGTGCTGTCGGGCTCCCGCGCGAGCGCGCGGGCCTGGGCCCCGGGAACGCTGCGGTCGCTCACGACGCGCGCCAACACCCGCGAAGCCGTCGTGGAAACGCGGGGCGAGGCGCTGGCGGTCTTCTCGACGATGGCGTATCCCGGCTGGGCGGCGTTCGTGGACGGGCGGCGCGTCGCCTGGATCCGGGCCGACGGTCTGCTGATCGCCGTTCCCGTGCCGGCGGGGAGGCACCGGATCCTCCTCGTGTCGGATCCCCTCGCGCTCCGGCTGGGCGCGTGGCTCACGCTGCTCTCGTGGACGACCCTCGCCGCCGCCGCGTCCTGCCGACTCGCCCGCCCGTGCCGCCCGCGCTGAAGCTGCTCGCGCTCGCCGCCTGGGCGGCCGCGTGCCTCGCGGCCGTGGGACCGGACGCGTGGCGGAAGTTCCCGGACGTCCTGAACGCCTTCCGCGGGCCGTTCCAGCCCGGGCCGTATGTCTGGTTCTTCTGGGCGGACACCCTCCGCGCGGCGCTGCTCGTGGCGGCGGCCTGGCTGGCCGGGGCGTGGTGCGGAACCGCCGGGCTGGTCTGGATCGGCCGGCCGCGCGCCCTGACGTCCCGCGAGCGGCTGCCCGCCGGGCTGGTGGCCGGAGTCGGCCTCGCGGCGTGCGGCAGCGTCGCCCTCGGACTCTGCGGGCTCTGGTATCGTCCGGTCTTCGCCGCGTTGTTGGCCCTCGCGGCGCTGGCAAGCGTGCCCGTCCTCCTGCATGCCTTGACGTCGGGGCCCTCACCGAGCCGCGGAGCGGGGACCGCCTGGCTGCGCCGCTGCTGCCTCGGGCTGGGCCTGCTCCTGGGGATCTTCTGCCTCACGCCCGAGACCTGGGCCGACAGCCTCTACTACCACCTGAACGCCCCGTCCGATTTTTCGGACGCCCACAAGTGGGTGGACCGGGACGAGGCCGTCTTCCGGTATCCCCTCCTGGCGGAGTCGCTCTTCGGCCCGCTGCTGCTCCTCGGCGGCGAACGGGCGGCGATGCTGGTCAACGTCTCGGGCTTCGTCCTGCTGGCTTGGGTCCTGCGCGCGGCGACCGAACGCCTCGCGGGCGCCGCCGCGGGGTGGCTGGCCGCGCTGTCCATCCTTCTCTCCGATCAGATGGGATTCCATCTCGGGCACACGAACCAGGGATTCTTCGCCTGCCTCTTCGCGTTCTTCGCCGTGGACGCGTGGACGCGAACCGCGCGCGGACCGCTCTCGCCCCGCTGGCTGCTGCTCGCGGGCGCGGCGCTGTGCTGGGCGATGTGCTCCAAGTACACCGCCATCGCGCCCGCCGCCGGCATCCTGGCCTGGCATGCCGTGCGCGCGTTCCGCCGGCCCCGGCGCGAGCTCGCCGCCGTCGGCTTCCTGGCGGCCGGGTTCGCGGCCGCCGGCGCGGTCTTCCTGGCCAAGGGCTGGCTCTTCACCCGAAATCCCGTCTATCCGCTGATCTTCGGCGGGCTCGACTGGACGCGGGAAAGCAACCTGCTCATGCGGGCCTTCGGCTGCCCCGGCACGGATTTCGACCTCACGGACCCGCGCTCCCTCGCGCGCGCGCTGCTCGGGTTCTTGTCGGTCCAGCGCCCGCTGGGCCTCTTGGCGCTTCCGGCGATCGCCCTGCTCCCGGTGCGCCCGCTCCTGCCGTTCCTGGCCGCCTGGGCCGGCGCGGTCGCGGTCTGGGCCGCCGCTGCGCCGTGCTTCCGCTTCATGCTGCCCGCGTATCCGGCGCTCGCACTGCTCACGGCGCTGGGGCTCACGCGGTGGCTGAACTCCTCCCGACCCTTCCGCCTCGCCGCCGGAGCGGCGATCGCCGTGATCGCGGGGCACGGCGCGCTCCAGGCCGTGTCCGGCGCGGACTTCCACAAGCGCTCGTTCAACGCCTCGATCGGCCTCGAAACCGACGTCTCCTACTTCGAGCGCAACCTGACGAGCTACTGGCGCGCGGTAGAGGCGGTGAACCGGCTGGTGCCGCCGACGGCGCGCGTCCTGGCGTCCGGCGAGGGGCGGGGGTATCGGTTCCAGCCGCTGATGTTCAACCGGGGAGGTCCGGAGGATTTTCCCCAGATCCTGAACCTCGTCCGGAAATCGCGCGCGCCCGCGGACATCGGCAAGCGCCTGCGCCGGCGCGGAACCGGGTACTTGCTTCTGAACTACGTCGCGGAGGAGTACCGCGCCTCGTTCGCGCTGAACGTGATCGCCTGGCGTCCGGAGGAGGTCCGACGTTGGTGGGAGTACTGGCGGAGCCACTCGCGGGTGCTCTGGAGCGACTCCAGGTCCGATCCGGTGAACGGCGGCTTCGTGCTCTACGCGATCGAGCGCGATGCGATTGCTCCGCCGGCCGTGATTCCCTACCTCCCCGGCGCGGCGCTGTTCGCCCTCCGGAGGCCGGACGAGGACGCGAGCGCGCATCTGGACCGGCTGCGCGCCGCGGAGCAGCTGGCCCCCGGCGTCGCGTTCTTCGCGGAGCGGCGGGCGAAGGCCCTGCTGGAGGCGAACCGCTCCCCGGAGCTCGCGCTCGCCGCCGTCCGGGAGGCGTTCGGCTGCGACTATCCCGAGCCGGCCAAGCTGCACGGGCTCCGCGGCATGGCGCTCTACCGCCTGCACCGCTACCCCGAGGCCGCCGCATCGTTCCGCCGGGCCCGCGAACTCGATCCCGCCGAGCCCCTCTACGCGCAATGGGCGGACGCGCTCGATCAGGACGCCGCCGCCCCGGAGGCGCCCGCGCCCTAGGTCAGTGCGCGCCGCCCTCCGAGAGGCCCTTGACGAAGAGGTTCATGGTGAACACGAACAGGATGACGATGGGGATCGACGCCAGCGCGTATCCGGCCATCAGCGGGCCCCAGAACTTGATGTACTCCCCGGCCATGCGCAGCAGCTCGACCATGACGGGCAGCCGCGCGTGGTCCCGCATGACGACGAGCGGCATCAGGAAGTTGTTCCACTCGCTCACGAAGTGCATGACGCCGACGGTGCCCAGGATCGCCCCGGCCTGCGGAATGACGATGTTACGGATCTGCTGGAAGTGGTTCGCACCGTCGATCTCGGCCGCGTCGAAGAAGTCCT
>CAYHEI010000384.1:0-3653 GCA_964355385.1 uncultured bacterium
GGGCGACCTGTTCTTGATCGCGCGGACGGTGGTGTACGACATCCTCGAGCGCAGGGCCGATCCCGACGAGGCCCTGCGGCACTACACGACCGAGCTGGACACCTCGTGGCTGCAGGGGGCCCTTCCGGCCGGACTGCGGCGGGCCACGATGCTCTCCGCCGACCGCGACGGCCGGCCGGAGGACGTCGCGGGACTGGTGCAACAGCACGACGCCCGGATCGTGGACTGGGAATCCGGCGCGATCGCCCGGGTCTGCGCGCTTAACCGCACGCCGTGCCTGATCCTGCGCGGGGTGTCCGATGTGTTCGACGCGACAGGCGGCGAGGCGACCGGCGACCTAGGGGCGTACCGGGAAGGCACCCGGACGGTCATGCCGAGGCCTGCTCGCGATGCTCCCCGGGGTGATCAGCGGGGGCCGACCCTCGCGCTGACGGGTTCCCGGCGCCGACGGTCGGTCAGCGGGCGGGCGTGCGCAGGCGCCAGCGGCGGGGGTCGAAGCCGCCCAGGCGGCGCTGGACGTACGCCGTGAGGCGCGCGAAACGCGCGAGCGCCGCCGGGGCCGTCACGGCCGTGAGGCACGCCGCGAAGAGCCGCGCCCCGCGCGCGTCGGGGAACCGGGCGAGCCGGTAGCGGCGGCGGAACGCGGCGTCGGTCAGATGCTGCCAGGTGCGGGCGGGCGCGATCTGCTCCGCGCCCACGACCGACGAGTAGCCCGAGAGCGCGAACTCGATCCCCTGATGGTAGAGCCGCCAGAACGACTGGACGTGCGACGCGCGCGCGCTCCGCAGCGCGTCGAGCGTGTCCCACATCCCGTACTTCAGGGTCTCGACGGTGAGCCGGTTCGGGCGCGCAAAGGACCGGCGCATCGCCCGCCCCGCCCAGCGCTGCAGCCGCGCGACCGCGCCCCGGCGGTCCCACAGGACCCTCCCATAGGCGAAGACCCGCGCGTTCGACCGGACGTTCTCCCCGAACGCCTGCGCAAAATACTTGGGATACATCCGCGCGGGATTGGCGAAGTATTCGATCGTGTATCCGCCGATCCGCCGTAGCCCGCGTTCCCGCCACCGCACCCGGTTCGCCATCACGATCCAGACATCCACGTCGGAGAATTCGTCGGCCGTCCCCCAGGCCCGGCTGCCGCCCAGGATCGCACCGTCCACGCCCGGCCGGTCCCGCCATTCCCTCACGAAGGCTGACAGGGCGTGCTCCCAGGCCTCAGGTTGCGGGTGTACGCTCATGACCACCTCAGGGTAACACTCGTTCAGGTGCCGAACCTCCGCTCGCTGAGCGCGATCAGCTCGCGCAGGCCCGCAAGGCGGTCCTCCCACGGCGCGAGTGCGAGGGCCGTACGGGCCCGGTCGCGGGCCGCGAGCAGCGCCCGTTCCTCCGGGATGCCGGGCGCGCCGGTGCGCGCCGCAGCGCGGGCGAGCCAGGCGAAGTTGATCTCCGCGACCCCGGCCTCGTCGAGCAGTTCCGCGAGCCCGGCGAGGTGCAGCCAGCACCCCCGCGGCACGGCGTACGCCACGGACAAGATCTGGTGGCGCGCGTACACGAAGTCGGGGAGTTCCACCGCGAGCGTCCGGTTCGCGGGCTCGCCGGCCTTCAGCAAGGAATCGAGCGCGGGGGAGTAGAGCCGCAACAACTCCGCGAAGGCATCCCGGATCGCCGGACCCCGCTCCGGGCAGCCCTCCACCCCCGCGGTGCGGCGGAACGCCTGCTGGAGCCCCGGCTCGCCGAGCGCCACCCCGATCTCCCCCAGCACGGGGTCCAGCTCCTTGTGGCTCGTGATCCGGCGCCCCGCCTCGAGCCAGAGGAATCCCAGCGCCTCGAAGCCCTGACGGTAACTCCAGCGCGCCCACTCCGGCTTGCCTTCCTTGATCCGTGCGGCCGCTCCCTCGCACCCGCGGCGGGCCACGTCCAGCAGGAGCGGCCGCCTCGGCTCGACGACCTCCGAGGCGAACCGGTGCTCCCGTGCGAACGCCCGTAGCGCCGCCAGCCGCCCCTCCGGGTCGTGCAGCGGGACCATCTGGAGCAGACCGTCCAGCGCCCACACCGCGTCCAGGATCCACTCGCCCTTGGCGGTGTTGATGAAGCTGTCAGGATAGCCCGTGCGCAGCGCCTCCAGCGGCTCCCACGGCGTGAGGACCCCGTGGATGACCACGCCCTCCCGCACCGTCCAGCGGAACCGGTGCCGGGAAACCAGATCGGAAGGGAGCAGGATGTCGAGGTCGCTGCTCGGCCACAGCCGTCCCGTGCTGAGCGACCCCGTGAGCCCAACGGCATCCGCCTCGCCGGACGCCACGGCGGCCGCAGCCTCCGCCCGCGCGACGGCCTGCAGCCGCGCCGCGGTCGCTTCCGGTTGTTCGTTCAGGGACGCGTTCAGAAGTGTCAAAGCACCATGCTCTTCATGTGGGGGCGGCGCCGCTGGCGGTAGTACCGCTTGCGATCCTCAGGCGGAACGACGTCGAGCGCGACGGCAAGAAGTTCGCGGAGCTTGGGAACGAACGGGCCCCGTGGATTCCACGTGAAGATCCGCGTCCGTCCGCGCGTCCGGCTCACGAGGAATCCGGCCCGCTCGAACCGGTCGAGCTGGGCTTGGACCGGGCGCAGGGCGACACCGTGCGTGCGCGCGATCTCCGTCGCGTACCCGTCCCCGTAATTCTCGAGGAAGAGAAGCACGCGGGCGGCGTTGCGGCCCCCGAAGAGTCCTTCCAGCATGCAAGGATTATATCACCCCTAATAGGAGTTATATGACTCCATATATGAGTCATGGCCCCGCGCCGCCCAGCGTCCCCAAGACCGCGCGCCACTTGAGCTCCGGGACGCCACGGAGCGCGTACCGGAAGAGCGCGACCCACTGGTCGAGGGTGAGCTGCGTGCTGGTGGCGTCCGGCGAAAACGCGAGGTCGGCGGACAGGCGCTTCCACTGCTCGTGCGAAAAGAGGTTTCGATAGCGCGTCCGGAGATTCGGCTTCCAGCCCGAGAAACCGTACATGGCGAACTTCCGGTACAGTGCGCCGTGTCGGTCCTCCACGAATGGAACGGGCCGCCGCACGATGTGCAGCAGCGCCGCCGCCACCGAGGGCACCGGCCGGAACGCCTCCCGCGGGACGATTTCGACGATGCTCATGGCCAGCCACGGACCGTGCAGGATGCTGAAGAGGCTGCGGCGGGGCGCACCCGTGAACTTTTCCGCGCTCTCCCGTTGTACGATGAGCCAGGCGTCGGCGGGGGAGGGCCGCCGTCCCACGAGTGTGCGCACCACATGCGCGGTCAGGTTGAACGGGATGCTCGCGAAGACCTTCCAGTCCCGTCCCGGCGGCGGAAACCGCCGGAAGTCCCCGAGGTGGAGGTCCACGTTGGAACGATCCGCCAGCCGGTCGCGCAGGAGGCGGTAGAGGCGGGGATCCTTCTCGACGGCGACCACCCGGCCCGCCCGGTCCGCCAGGACTTCCGTGATCGCGCCCGTGCCGGGCCCGATCTCGAACACGGTGTCGTCGCGGCCGATCCCCGCTTGCGCGACGAGGCGGGACACCAGGGCGCGATCCACGAGGAAGTTCTGGCCCAGCCGACAGCTTCTGAGAAAGGCGGTCCGTTGATCGGGACGAGGGAACGGCGCGTGTTGCGACACGATACGACCTCCGTAAACGAGC
>CAYHEI010000385.1:0-3640 GCA_964355385.1 uncultured bacterium
GGGGGCCCGACCGGCGGGGGGCCCCCGCACGCCGCCGCCCCCCGCGGCGCGCGCGCGCGCGCGCTCCGGGTCTTGCAGTTGCCTTCCTCGTCATGGCCGTCGTCGGGTGCGCGCCGGTGGAGACCCGGGCCCCGATCTCGCCGCCACCGCCGGAGTCCCCGGCCGCCGCCGCTCCCGCTCTCGCGGCACCCCGGAGCGGCATGGTCAAAACCGCCGTGATCAGGACGGAGCGCGGGACGATCCGCTTCGTCCTGCTCGACAAGATCGCCCCCCGGCACGTCGAGAACTTCGTTGCGCTGACCAACAAGGGCTACTACCAGAACCTGCTCTTCCACCGCGTGCTGCCCGGCGTCTTGATTCAGGGCGGGGATCCCAAGGGGGATGGGACGGGCGGCCCGGGCTACGCCGTCAAGGCCGAGTTCAGCGACTACCCGCACACGGCCGGCACGGTGGGGATGGCGCGCACGGACGATCCGGACAGCGCGGGCAGCCAGTTCTTCATCGCGCGCAAGGACATGCCGAACTGGAACGGCACGTACACCGTCTTCGGGCAGGTGTACGAAGGCTTGGACGTCGTGAACGCGGTCGCGGCGGGCGAGCACCTGCTCGACGTGAGAATCGTCGAGGTGGAGCGGGCGAAGCTGCCGCAAGATATTCTGAGGTGACCGCGGTCGCGAAGATCCGTTCGGCGAAGGTCCGGAGCGGACGCCTCCCCCCGAGCCGGCTCGTCTTGACGTTGAACGGCTCGCCGACGTATCGTTGACGCCTCATGGCCGATGAGATGATGCTCGACGCCGTGCCGACCCTCGACCAGGTGCTGGGGGGGGCGACCGGCGACATCGTCAAGCAGGTGCACGAGGCCCTCCTGGCGTACGCGGCGCCCTCGCGCGGTCCCGCGGACGACCAGGGCAAGGCGTCCAAGCTGCGCGGGGCGTTCACCACCGTCCAGAAATGGCTGCTGGCGCAGGTCGTTCCCGATCTGAACGACGCGCAGTGGCTCTTCCTCAGCACCGGCGCGCTGGGCGGCAAGCTCGAGTGGGAGGAGAAGGACGGCTCGATCCGCGACGTCGAGCTCTTTCCCGACGAGATCTACCGGGCGCTCGTGCAGGCCCGCGCCGCCAAGGCCGCTCGGCCGGCGTGGTCCGCGCCCCTCCTCGACTACGAGGACCGGGTGCACGCCATCGCCCGCGGCGAGCTGCTGGGCGTGGACGCGGGCGGGGTCCGCCGGCGCAAGCCCGGGCGGCCCATCGGCTCGGACCAGGTGAAGGTGAAGATTCGGGCCCGCCTGGAAACCCTGCTGGCCGACGTGAAGAACGCGCTGGCCGTGGTGGAGACCGCGGTCGGAGGATTCGCCGCGCTGCGCGAGGAAAAGGTGATGACCGGAGCGAAGCTGAACCTCGAGGTGCTGAAGAAGTTCGCGGCCATCGCGAGCCGCCCGGAGCGCAACGAGCAGGAGACGAAGTTCCTGGCTTCGGTCTCCGAGAAGCTCGGCCCCCTTTCCCAGTCGTTCGCGGGCCTGGGCGGCCAGCTCGAGCGGGCGGGCCGCGAGCTGATCGCGAAGGGCCAGGTGTTGGACGGCAAGGTGGGCGAGGCCAAGGAGTCCCTGGACGAGCTGGAGCGGATCGAGGCGGGGCAGGCATCCGCGGGCGCGGCCTTCGACCAGGAGACCATCACCGCGATCCGGAAAGACGCGGACGCCATCGGGTCGTTCGCGATTCGAACCGCCGAGAACGCCGAGAACAAGGTCGCCTTCAGCGGTTCGCGGATTCTGGTCAAGGAGCACTGGGACACCATTCCGGGCGGGCCGGAGGGCTGTTTCGCCACGGTGCCCGCCGTCCTCGCCGCGCTCGAGAAGATCGGCAAGATCCACCTCAACGTGTTCCCGAAGGATGCCGAGGGCCAGTGGGTCCTGCCGCCGATCGTCATCGAGCCGATCCGCAACTACGTCGAGTACGCGGACGACCGGATCATCCTCTCGTTCGTCGCGGGCGACCTTCCGCGCAAGGGGCCGAAGGTGTCCCTCTCGCCGATCGAGATCCAGGTGCTCAAGGGCATCGGCTCCTACCTCACGAAGGACCCGCTCTACGACTACCGGGGCGAGCAGAACCTGGGCACGTTCATCGGCGACTACTCCGGCCGGATCGAGAAGAAGACCGCGACGAAGTGGGCGGGGGACGACAAGAAGCTGACGTTCCAGTCCACCTCGCAGGTCCTGGACAGCGCGAGCCGGTCGGACGCCGTCAACGACTACGTGGACATCTTCTTCTGCTTCGCCAACGGGATGCAGCCGCCGCCGAAGCTGTCCCGCCGGAAGCTCGCCGTGCTCCTCCGGTACTGCCTGCTGGAGAGCGTCGAGAAGACGATCGGCTACACGCTCATGTACGTCGTGCAGTCCGAGCTCAACGAGGCCAAGGAGACGATCCTCAAGCACGTCAAGAACGAGGAGGAGGCCAAGGCGCTCGTGCTCAAGGCGTTCGCCGATCCCCAGGTCGCGAAGGTCTGCGGCGACCGCGACTTCTTCATCACGAAGCTCTTCGGCAAGCCGCAGTAGCCGCCGGCCACGCGCCGGCGCACGGCCTCACGACGCCGTTGCGCCGCGGCCCTTGAGCCACCTGGCCGCCTCGGCGACCGTGCTGCCCGCCACCAGGGTGTCGTCCGGGATCGCCACCGTCATGCCCCCGGCGTCGCCGAGGACGTTACAGCGTCCCGCGCCAGATGCCCAGGGCCTTGGTCATGCCCCGGTTCAGCCACCGTTCGAATCGAGGCCGGGCATCCTCGAGAGCTTCGAGATAGTTCACCTGAAAAGCTTCGTCGCACGCTGTTTGGAGGTCAATAATCTCACGCTCCTCGGGACCGACATACGATCGTCGAAAGAAGCAAAGGGATGCTGCAAGGACTCCACGAAACTCATGGCCCATCACGTGGATCGAAAGGAGGATGTCCGCCTGCGACTCCGTTTGCAGTACGAGTCTGACCCACGCTTGAGATGCAATGCCGGAGGCGAAGTAGTGAAGGGTCCTCGCGGTCTCGATCACCTGTTTCCTGAACCAATACGACTTCACTCCGGCTTCCGATTGTTCGTCGACACGGAATCGAGCGTGTGGCAAGACGGTGTGGAGCTCGGCCTTGAGTTTCTCTTCCACGGAATGAAATTCTTGGATCGCCAAGTCGCGAAGCGTTCGGGCCAGCCCCTTGGCCTTCTCCCATTCCTGATTGACCGCTGCTTGGCGTACCTGCAATTGTCGCGCCGTCGCCTCGATGATCTGTCCAACCCGTTCGCCGGAGGTGACGGCCTCCGCAATCGATGAGGCGCTCAAGAAGGACCTGCGCTGTATCGCCGTGAAGAGGTCCACGAGGCGGCTGAGATTCCCGGCATCCGCCTCTTCGAGCGCAAGAATGTACGTCTTGTCGTCTCGATCCACGACCAAGGGAAAGCCGCCGGCCTTGATGAACACCATCGAGGCAAGCGCACGGGCGACTCGACCATTACCGTCCTGAAACGGGTGAATCTGTGCGAATCGATGGTGCAGCCAAGCAGCCTCCACTTCGGAGGGGACGTGCCGCGACTCGTGGTCCGCGTGCCAGGTGACCAAAGCCTGCATTTCAGAATCCACGTGCTCCGGTGGACAGTATTCATGAA
>CAYHEI010000386.1:0-1295 GCA_964355385.1 uncultured bacterium
GCGTCGGTGCAGCGCAAGGGGATCCCCCCGGATCGCTTCCCGCTCTGCGGGATCTCGGCGGCGGAGGGCACGGAGTTCGCGGCCAAGATGCGCGAGATGGACACCGTGGTGAAGTCGTACACGCGGGTGTTCACCGCGCCGATGGGAACGCCCTGATGGCCCCGGTCGCCGCCGCTCCCGTCACCTTGAGCGCCGGCGCCGCCGAGCGCGTCCGGTGGGCGACCGGCGGCGCGGCGGATCCGTGCTTCCAGTGCGGCGCGTGCACCGGGACCTGCCCCTGGAACCTCGTTCGCGACGAGCCGCTGTCGGTCCGCCAGCTCGTCCGGGCGGCCCAGCTCGGGCTGGACTCGGGCAACGGGGCCGTGTGGCTGTGCACCGGCTGCGGGGCGTGCGAGGCCGCCTGCCCCCGCGGCGTCCCCGTCGCCGACGTGATGACCGGCCTGCGGCGGCTCGCCTGGGAGGCCCGCAAGGTTCCCGCCGGGTTGCCGTCCCTCATGTGGTCGTGCCACTGGAACGGCAACCCGTTCGGCGCGCCGCCCTCGGAGCGGACGAAGTGGGCGAAGGCCGCTCCCGTGGAGTCCTTCGACGCGGCCAAGCACGACTGGCTGCTGTTCGTCGGCTGCGAGGGCGCGTACGACCGGCGCGCTCAGAAGGTCGTGCGGGCGCTGGCGACACTGCTGCGTCACGCGGGGCTGACGTTCGGGACGCTCGGGGACGCGGAGCCCTGCTGCGGCGACTGCGTCGCGGCCCTCGGGCAGACCGCCTACCAGGCCGAGATGGCGGAGGCCACACGCAAGCTGCTCGGCGAGAAGAAAGTCGCGCGGATCGTCACGGTCTCCCCGCACTGCTGGGACGCGTTCACGCGGCGCATTCCCGCGGGGCACGTCGCGCCGCGGGCCGTGCATTACACGCAACTGCTCGCGGAACTCGTCCGCGACGGCAAGCTGTCCTTCCCGCACCGGCTCGCGCTGCGCGCCGCCTTCCACGATCCCTGCGTGTTGGGCCGGCGCGGCGGGGAATACGAGGCGCCGCGCGCGCTCCTGGGCGCCGTGCCCGGCCTGGAGCTGGTGGAGTTCCCGCGCTCCCGCGAGACGGCGCTGTGCTGCGGCGGGGGGGGCGGGCGGATGTTCCTGGAGACCCCCGCGGCGGAGCGGCTCGCGAACCTGCGCGTGCCCGAGGCGAAAGCGCTGGGCCTGCAGGCGGTCGCGACCGCCAGTCCGTTCTGCATCTCGTGTCTCGAGGCCTCGCTGCGGCCAAACGCCCCCGAGGGCCGGGTCCGCGCCGGCGCGGCGCTC
>CAYHEI010000386.1:1305-3621 GCA_964355385.1 uncultured bacterium
TCCTCGACGTCGCTGATATCCTGTCGGAGGCGTTTCATACGGGGCACTCGCACGGCGATTTGTTCGAGTTTTAACGTTTGTACGGCAAGGACAAGGCGGGGAGCTGATGCCGGGGGCGACGTCGACCTACGGCCCCGCGGACGCCAAGGGCGGGATCTGGGTCGTACTCGAGCAGCGCCGCGACGGGAGCCTCGAGGGGGTTTCCAAGGAGCTGCTCGGAAAGGGCCGTGACCTGGCGCTGCAGCACGACGAGCGGCTGACGGGTCTGCTCCTGGGCGGGGGAACGCAGGCCGCGGCGGCGGAAGCGACCGCGCTCGGGGCCGACGAGGTCCTGGTCGCGGAGCACCCCCTGCTGGCGGACTACCGCACCGATCCGCACGCCGACGTGGCCACGCGGGCGATCCTGGCGGGCAAGCCGGGGATCGTGCTGTTCGGGGCCACCGCGAACGGCCGCGACCTCGCCGGGCGGCTCGCGGTTCGCATGCGGACCGGCCTGACCGCCGATTGCACCGATCTCGCCATCGAGCGGACGGCGGTCGGCGCGGTGCTGCAGGGCGAGGTGACGGGGTTCGGCGGCGGCATCGCCGCGATCATCGTCTGCAAGACCTGCCGTCCCCAGATGGCGACGGTGCGGCCCGGCGTCTTCCCGGCTCCCGCCGCCGGCCGGTCCGATCCCGCGAAGATCCGCCCGCTGGCGCTCGCGCCGGACCCCGCGCGCATCCGCACCGAGGTGGTCGCGCGCTCGGGCGACGTCCAGGCGCCGGACGTGACGCGCGCCCGCTTCATCGTCGTCGGGGGGCGCGGGGTCGAGGGCGACTTCGGCCTCGTGGAGAAGCTGGCGTCGCGGCTCGGCGGCGAGGTCGGGGCGACCCGGGTCGCGGTGGACGAGGGCTGGATCGGGAAGGATCGCATGATCGGGCAGACCGGATACAGCACCCGCCCCCGGATCGCGATCGCCTGCGGGGTCTCCGGGGCGATGCAGTTCATGGTGGGCATCCAGCACGCCGACGTGATCGTCGCGATCAACAGCGACCCGGAGGCGCCGATCTTCGAGCAGGTGGACTACGGCGTGACGGGCGATCTCAAGCGCATCCTGCCGGCGCTGCTGGAAGCGCTCGGATGAGCGGCCTGCGCACGCTCGTGTGCGTGAAGGTGGTCCCGCGCCCCGAGGAGGTCAAGGTCAACCCGGCGACGCACACCCTCGACCGCGTGAACGCGCGCAGCATGATCAACCCGCCCGACATGAACGCGCTCGAGATCGCCCTGGATCTGAAGGGGCGCCACGGCGGCACCGTCGGCGTGGTCACGATGGGGCCGCGGTTCTTCGAGGAGTACCTCAAGCTGGCGCTGCTCATGGGCGCGGATGCGGGGATCGTCCTCTCGGACCGCGCCTTCGCGGGAGCCGACACGCTCGCGACCTCGTACGTCCTGGCGCGCGGCATCGCGCGGGCGGGCGGCGCGGACCTCGTCTTGTGCGGCGAGGAGTCCTCCGACGGCGCGACGGGCCAGGTGCCCCAGGGCATCGCCGAGTGGCTCGAGGCCTCCCAGATCACGAACGCGGTCACGCTGGCGTTCCGGCCGGAAGACCGGAAGATCGAGGCCAAGCGGGAACTCGCCGGCGGCTGGGAGGTCGTCCGGAGCGCGGTGCCCGTCGTCGTGGCGGTTCGGAGCGGGGCCAACGAACCCCGCTTTCCCGACTTCGGTTTGCGCGCGTCGGTGCCGGCGGGTGCCATCTCGGTGTGGGACGCCGCGGCGCTCGAGACCGACGCGGCCCTGATCGGCATGGCGGGCTCCCCCACCAGCGCCGTCAAGCTGAAGGAGCTGCCCCGGCGCGACCGCAAGCGCGAGATGATCCCCGGCGCCCCGGACTCGGCCGCCCGCGAGCTCGTCGGCCGGTTGAAACCCCACCTCTGAATCCGATGACCCCGCCCTGCGCCCCGTCATGGAACGCCGGCGCCGCGGGGTCCAAGCTGGAGCCGTCATGCGCGTGGTGATCATCGGCTGCGGCGACCCCCTGAAGGGGGACGAGGCGCTCGCGTGGGAGGCGGCGCGGGAGCTGTGCGCGCTGTGGCCGATCACGAGCCTGCTGGTCCGCTTTTGCGAGCGCCTCACGCCGGACCTGGCCGATCCGATCGCGAAGGCCGACCTCGTGATCTTCCTCGGCACCGCCGCCGACGAGCCCGTGGGCCGGGTCACGGGCGAGCTGGTGGCGGCCGCGGCGGGCGGTACGGAACCCGCGCGGCTCCTCGCCCAGGTCAGCGACCGTTTCGGCTCCCGTCCCGAGGCGTGGAGTTTCCGCGTGGGCGCCGAGCGGGG
>CAYHEI010000387.1:0-3614 GCA_964355385.1 uncultured bacterium
CGCGTCCAGGACGGGCGGGGTGCGCGGCCCGCCGTGCCATTAGAACTCCCCCCGCCAGGCGGTCGCCGCGAGCCCCCCGGCGAACGCGAGCGCGCCGTGCACCGTGAAGAGCGGGTGGTCGAGCCAGGCGCCCACGGGCTTCGCCGTCCAGCCCAACGCCGCCACCTTGGCGGCCGTGCCCATCACGTCCCCCCCGACGACGGCGTTCCGGAAGAGCCACCCCGCCACCGGGAGCGCGGCGGCCCCCACCAACATCACGATGCGCGCCGCCTCCTTCCGCCCGCCGGCGCGCAGCCGGGAGGAGGCGACGAACGCCAGCGGCGCGAGAACCGCGACGTTCGAGGCCTTGGTCAGCAGCGCGGCCGCGAGGAGCAGCCCGGACGCGAGGGCCTCGCCGGGCGACCGGCAGCCGCGCCGGTGCATGCGCCAGAGCCCCAGCAACGCGAGCGTTCCGAACAGGATCGCCGGGACGTCGGCGTTCACGCCGTAGTAGAGGTCTTGCGGGAAGACGGCCAGCAGCACGGCGACGGACGCGGGCAGCGCGGGATCGCCCGGGTACGCGAGCGTCGCGAACCGGACCGCCGCCGCCATCGCGCCCAGGTACACCGGAACGTTCAGCAGGCGCAGCCAGTAGAGCGAGCCGACGTCATCGAGCCCGAGCAGCCCGCCCACGCGCCGCCACGCGGCCCCGAGCAGGTACGGGACCGGCGGGCCCGTGGACTCGATGTTCGGCGCGGCTTCCCACCACGCGCGCCGCGTCGCCTCGTACCGGCCGCCGTCGACCGCCCGCCAGGCCGGCGGAGGCCGGTCGGGACCGGGAGTGCCGAACACCTCCCAGGTCTCCGCGCGCGCGATGAGCCGGGTGGACTCGGCGTCGTAGCGCTCGAGGCCGCGGGGCAGGTGCCCGCGCGCGACCTTGACGATCATGTCCACGTGGTGCTGCTCGTCCACGTTGTCGAAGAACGGCCAGGCGGCGAGCAGGAAGAGCAGGCGGAGCGCGGCGAGCGCGTAGCAGGCGCGGATCAACTCAGCGGTCCAGCTCTCCCGCGATCATGTTGATGGACCCGAACGCCGGGATGATGTCGGCGACCATGCCGCCCTCGAGGATCTTGTGCAGCGCCGCCATCGGGTGGAAGCACGGCGCGCGGACGCGCACGCGCCACGGCCGGTCGGTGCCGTCGGACACGACGTAGAAGCCCAGCTCGCCGTTGCCGCCCTCGACCGCGACGTACGCGTCCCCCGCGGGGGGCCGGAGGCCGTGGCCCGGCATGAGCAGCTTGAAGTGATGGATGAGCGATTCCATGTCCTGGTACACCGCGCTCTTGGGCGGCAGCGTGATGCGCTGGTCGTCCACGCTGAGCGGGCCCGCGGGAATCGCGCGGAGCACCTGCTCGACCAGCCCCAGGCTCTGCTCGATCTCTTCGAAGCGCACCCAGAACCGGTCCCAGGAGTCGCCCTCGCCCCCGAGCGGCACCGCGAACGTGAGCTGGTCGTACACGAGGTACGGCAGGTCGCGGCGGACGTCGTAGTCGACGCCCGAGGCGCGGCCGACGGGCCCGGTCACGCCGTAGTCCATGGCGTCCTCCTTGGTGAGGATCCCGACGCCGCGCAGGCGGTCGTAGAAGATGCGGTTCTTCTTCAACAGCGCGGTGCTCTCGGCCAGCGCCTTGCGGGTCTCCTTGAGAACCCGGGGCAGCTCGTTCACGAACCGGTCGGTGAGATCCCCCGTGAGCCCGCCCACCCGCGTGTAGGACACCGTCAGGCGCGCGCCCGTCAGCTCCTCCAGGAGCTGCCAGATCATCTCCCGCGCCTTGATGAGATAGATGAAGACCGTGAGGGCGCCCGCCTCCATGCCCATCGCGCCGTCGCAGGTCAGGTGGTCCGTGATCCGGGACAGCTCGCTCACCAGCACGCGGAGGTACTGGCACCGCAGCGGCACCGTCACGCCGAACAGCTTCTCGACCGCCAGGGCGTAGCCCACGTTGTTGATGAGGGGGGACACGTAGTTGAGGCGGTCGGTGTACGGGATGACCTGGTTCCACGTACGGTGCTCGGCGGTCTTCTCGAAGGCCCGGTGGAGGTACCCGATCTCGACGTCGGTCTTCTTCACCACCTCGCCGTCGAGCTCGAGCGCGATCTTGATCGTCCCGTGCATCGCGGGGTGCGAGGGCCCCATGTTCAGGTGCATGGTGGACGACGGGGCCGGAAGCCCCACGTCGGTCGCCATCACGGCTCCCCCGGCTTGAGGACCGCGGGCTTGGCGCCGAACGGCGGCACGCCCGGGAAGATCTGGGCCACGCGCGGCTGCTGGCGCGTAAGCGCGTAGTCCTTGCGCAGCGGGTGGCCCGAGAACTCCTCGTAGAGCAGCAGGCGGCGCGGGTCCGGGTGGCCCGCGAACCGGATCCCGTACATGTCCCACGCCTCCCGCTCCAGCCAGTTGGCCGAGCCGTACAGCGGCGTGAGCGACTGCACGACGGCATCGGAATCCGGCACCGGAACCAGTAGTCTGATTCTTGCCTTCCTTGAAAACGAAAAGAAATAATAGACCAGCTCGAACCGGGCGGCGCGCGGGGCGCTCCGGTAGCCGAGGTAGTCCACCGCGGTCAGGTCCATCAGCGCGTTGAATCCCTTGGACGCCTTGAGGAAGCTCGCGATCGACACGATCGCGCCCTTGTCCGTGACGGTCACGATCTCGAAGGGCGGGTCCTGCCGCACGGCCCCGACCGCTCCCGGAAAGAGGGCCTTCAATTCCGCCCCGAGACTCATCGTTTCCGCCATCTCAGCCCGGACGGCCGGACGCGGTCAGAGCCTTTTCACGGGCGCGCTGCGCGCTCGAGACGCCGTCCAGGCCCTGGCGCTGGACCCGCTCCTGCAGCTTCATGATCGCGTCGAACACCGACTCCGGCGGCGGCGGGCAGCCCGCGATGTACACGTCCACGGGGATGATCGTGTCGATCCCCTGCACCGTCGCGTAGTTGTCGTAGAAGCCGCCCGTCGACGCGCACGTGCCGAACGAGATCACCCAGCGCGGCTCCGACATCTGCTCGTAGACGCGCTTGAGCACCGGGGAGATCTTGTGGTTGATCGTGCCGACGACCATGAGCAGGTCGGCCTGCCGGGGGGTGAACCGCGGGAAAGCCGCGCCGAACCGGTCCAGGTCGTGATGCCCGGCAGCGGTGGCCATGAACTCCATCCCGCAGCACGCGGTCACGAAGGGATACTGGAAGAGCGAGTACTTGCGGCCCCACGCCACCGCGTCCGCGAGCCGCGACACGATCACGGACTCCCCGAGCGCGTGCTCCTCCTCCGTGGTGACGAGCCGCGGCGCCAGTGGTCGCTCGCCGCTCAGATCGGGAACGTCCCTTCGGCCCGGCATGGCGGTTATTCTAGCCTAAACGCGAGGCGGACCGCCCGGAGACCGGCGGCGTTCGCCGCGAGCAGGAGCAGCACGACGGTCCCCGCGACCGCGCGTTCCCAGCGCGCGGCCGCCCGCCCGCGCCACCCCGCCGCTCGCGCCACGATCCCGCTCCAGGCCCGGAGCCCGGCCGCGAGCAGGATCGCCAGCGGCGCCAGCGCGGGAAACAGGTAGCGTCCCTAGATCGGAAGAGCGTCGT
>CAYHEI010000388.1:0-3610 GCA_964355385.1 uncultured bacterium
TACCCCGGCCACCACGTGTACAACGCGCTGCTGGAGCAGCACCTGGTGCGCGAGGTTAAGCTCCCGGTTCGAGGTCAGCCCCGGCCCCGTGAAGTTGGAGGAGCCCACCACCGCCAGGATCGGCCGGAAGCGGTCGAAGATGAGCTGCTGCCCCGGCCGGTCGGCGTAGAAAAGCCAGCACTTGGCGTGGAGAAATCCGCCGGTGTGCAGCTTGACCTCCACGGTCTCGCGGCGCAGGAACGCGATCGCGTCCTCCACGAGTCGCAGGTTCGCCTCGGTGAACGGCAGGCCTTCGAGGTCCCGCCGGAGCAGCCCCTTGACCGCATCGGCGTCCGGCCGCATCCCCACGTCCTCGCCAGCGGTCGGCTCGAACCCAAGCAAGAGCCGCAGGCTCCCGAGTCCGGCCAGCCCGTCCTTAAGCAACCCGAACCCGCCCACCGTGAAGTACGCCGTCGCCACGTCCAGCGACCGCCCCCCGTGGCCCGCCAGCACGCCGTTGAGTACCTCCGCCATTCCGTGTTGCTGGTTGTCGATGACGTAAGGTAGCCGCATGACCGCTATTTTATCCCCCCTGGCCGGGACTGACCCGGTCACGGTATCATCATAGGGGTAGCCGACATGACCACCGCCGTCGCTCTCCCCTTTCTCATCAGTCCGGCCGAATGGCTCGCCGGAAGCGCCGAAGCAGCTCTGACGCGTTGGCGGGAGTTGGGCTGGAAAGCCCAGGCAATCCTGACGCTTCCCCCGCTCCTCGTCCTCCTGGTCTGGAACCTTCATGCGCTGGTCTTCTCCATCCGGCGCGCCAGGAACAACAAGGAGCGCTCGGATGAGCGTTGGATACCCCGCCTTGGCGACTTGCAGACAATCCACGACGGCTTGAGTGCGATCATCGAACACCTTGCCCGGGCGCGTGTTCTGTGCGTCCACACGTACGTGATCAGTCGCTTGCCTTCCCTGCGCGAGGATCTCGGCGACATCATCGAGGCCATCCACCTCGGATGCAATCCACGAGTCAGGCAAATCCTGTTGCACGACATTCGCTCGATCAGGACCGCCGGATAGAACGCCTGATTGGCCAGGGAACGCGCCGAGGACGGACCGCGTTTCGTGAAGGATGCTCACCGGCTCGATCCACAAGGCTGATATGCTTGAGGAAAGGCGACTGATTTCCCAGGACCGATTCGCGCAGGGATGGAGGGGAAGATGAAAAAACAAGAGATCTGCCTCTACATCAAGTCCCCACAAGTGCGGGCCGACAAGTTCATGTCCTGTCTGCACGCCCTCTACGGATTGGTGCGCTCCGTCACCGTTGAAATGTCCGGCGGAACGGAGAAGATCACCTGGACCATTAGCGTCGAGAAATCCAGCGTCAAGGTCGCTCTGACGGCCTTGAGTCCGTTCGATATTCAGGGCGCGGTATTCTCCGGCATCGGCCAATTGGAAAATGGGAAGACGCAACGTCCCAGGTACTTCACGGACGACGGGCTGGAGTTCGTTCAGAAACTCGGAAAGAGCAATGATCCCAAGGGTGGATTCCCGATGGCGCTCTCTTCCAATGGAACCGTGCAGCTGGTTTCCCTCGCCGCCGCCTCTTCCGCTGAAAAGGCGATGCAGCCAGACAAGGAGTCCTACGGGTCTCTCCGCGGGTTGCTCGGGACGGTCTCCGTCTGGCCGGGATTCCACGTCGTCATCCACGACGAGGCCACGGAACGGAACGTCCACTGCGTGTTCGCGGACGACGATCAGGCCGAACGTGCCGTCATTGACGCGTTTGGCAGCCGTGTCGCCGCGTGGGGAAAGATCCACTATCGGAGCGATGGAACACCCAGCCGCCTGTACGTGGAAACCTTCAAGCCATTGGCCAAGGACACTGAACTGACCCCGATCGGCAAGTTTCGCGGCATTCTCAAGCCCCAATGAGCCAAGTCCGAGTCTACTGGGATGCCAATGCTTTCTTGGGTTATCTTCAGGATGAGACCGTGCTCGACGACGCCGGAAGGAAGAGGGCGGATTCCTGTGAGGAAGTCCTGAACGCCCACGATGCGCCGACAGGTGAGCTGAAGATCGTCACCTCGGCCTTCACGATCACCGAGGTGCTCAATACCCAGGGAAACAAGAGGATTCCGCGTAAGCCTGAAAACCGGGCGCAAGTCGTCAAGCTGTTCGAGGAGCGCAAGTTCACCCTGCTCAACGTGGAAGAGTTTCTCGCGTGGGAAGCCTTCAACCTGGTGTGGGACCACAATATCGATCCCAAAGATGCCATTCACGTCGCCTCGGCGATCAGGATGAAGGTGGATGAAATGCACACCTATGACGCGGGGCTACTCAGGTTGAACGGTGTCCTCCCGATGGACGGCGCCAAGAAGCTGAAGATCAGAAATCCGCGCGTCGCCCAGCAGGACCTCCCCGGCGTCAAGGACAAGCCGTAGATCGCAAGCGAAGCCGATCCATCACGCGGGTGTGGGATGACCGCCACTTTTCCGCGGATTGATTGCGGACGCGCTTATCAAACTATCCGCCGACCCCGATCTCCGTGCCGTCGCATCCCGCTTGAGCGGGATGACCGCACTGTTCCGGCGGATTGATAACGCTTGAAACTATCAGACTATCTGGTGGCCGGACCGAGGTGCCGTGCTGGTTCACGGATGACCTCTTCCATCGCCGCAGCCATATAGGTGACCATGACGTTATCAGGCCCAAGGGAGTAGCTGAAGGCGCTTCTTCCCTACTTGAGCATGGCGCGAAGGTTGTTAAGAAAGACAGGACCAAGAAACCTGATCTTCCCGACCTCATCATCGCAATAGTCGAAGTGGAAGGTGAGCACTTCGTTGTTGATCAGAAATCTCTGTCCGGCCGCTGGACTAAATGCCTTCAGCTTGTCGAAGGTGCCTTCCTTCCAAAAGGAAAACGCACTAATCAGCTCCTTCGGATTCGGAGGAGCCCAGTGCTCACAGTCCCCGATCTTGTCAAGCAGTGATTGGCATTCCTTAATCTGCGCCGTGATCACCCGGCCCTCGAGACTATCTTCTCGGAACACTTGGCGGTCAGTCGCATCGGTCAGGTTGTTTATCACGCTGGTCTGGTTTCCAGATCCTTGCACCTGCGCCGCCGCCGCGCCGGACCCGTGTTGGGTCAACCTCTGACTATGGAGCTCGAGACGAAGGAGGGCGAGTTCATTCTTTGTGCCGTCGATGCTCCTGATGAGAAGTGCCGCCGCAACAGCTACAGCAAGACCCACAAGGGTGGGCCCGAGGAAGACTTCGACCCACCAAGTGGGGCGTCGCCAAGTCCCATTAGCCTCGGAATCGTGTCCAGTGCCAAAGGTAGTCTTCGACAGTGTCCTTCTTCGGCTCGATGGATGGGCGCTCTTCATCCGAAGTGCGGCGTCAACTTGTGGCACTTCTCGCACATGAGGTCCGCCTTGGCCGCGACAACGATGTGGTTGTCGTGGCCGCAGTGGACGCATCGAGTATATCCCTCCGCAGGCGGAGGTCTGAAGATGAGTGGCTTCTTGCCCATGAGGACACACTCGCGGAGACTCCCGTCGGACACTTTCCCGGTCCATATACATTCGCGTCCGTCTTCGAGCCGGACCACTTCATAGCCTTTG
>CAYHEI010000389.1:0-3610 GCA_964355385.1 uncultured bacterium
TGGTCGAGACGCAAGGGTCGCCGCTCCAGGAAGTCTACGTCGTGGACACCGTGGCCCCGAGCCTCGTGAACATCGTCGCCGATCAGGATACCCGGGTGGACCCTCCCGTGCTGACGCCGGCGGCGAACGGCGGCACGATCTACGCGTGGAGCAAGACGGGCCTGCCCGACCTTCCGAGCGGGACCATCCTGACCTACACGATCTCCGGCGACCTCGCGGACCCGTGCGTCGCCACGGTCCTCTCCAACACGGTGTACGGGGAGGTCGTGCTGGTGTGCACGGACGCCGGCCAGCGCACCAGCTACGGGATCTCCACGGTGGTGCTGAACTACAAGCCGCTGGCGGTGGGGGTCACCGAGGGGACGCTGCGGTCGCCGCCATTCCCCGTTCAGGGCGACGTGGTGACCTACCGGATCGTCGTGACGAACACCGGCGGGCGGGAGATCGACAGCCTCCTCGTGACCGACACGCTTTCCGCGGTGCTGGGAAACCCCTCGACCGAGGCGCCCGCGGGCTTCACGAGCCTTTCGCCCGCGGACGTCCCCAGCGGGACGTGGTTCGGGTGGACCGCCTCCGGCCTGTCGATGCCGACCGCCAACGCCTTCACCTTCACGATCACCGGGACGCTGCTCGAGGTCTGCGCGCCGGCCACGGTCGGCAACACGGTCTATGTGTACGCCACGCAGCTCTTCTGCGGCGGGAGCGCGACGGAGGCCGCCTGGTCCGATACCCCTTTCACCGCCACTCCTCCGACCGTCGGCGCGAGCCTGAGTCTCGTGCAGCAACCCGCGTCCGCGGGGATCGGGGAGGCCGTCACGTATGCGATCACGGTGGCCAACACCAGCGGCGTGACGCTCGTGGCGCTCGCGGTCGCGGACACCGTGCCGGCGGAGTTCGAGGTCGCGACGACGGACGAGCCCCCCGGCTTCGGTCCGCCGGCGGTGACGGGAGCGAGTCCGGGCGGGACTCGCTACCAATGGAGCGCAACGGGCCTGAGCGCCTACCTGGGAAGCACCTTCACGTTTACGGTGACCGGCCGGGTCCGTTTCACCTGTTCCGCGACGGTCTGGAACGAGGCGGAGGTGCGGGCCCAAGGTGAGTGTGGGGCCACGCTCCTGACCGCGTCGCTGCCGGGGTTCGTGGTCGCGGCCCCGCCGGTCGCGGCGGCCGTGTCGCTCGAGTCGGCCCCGGCGGGGCCGGTCGTGCCGGGGACGCCGCTGACGTATCGGATCATCCTGGCGAACACCGGCGCAGCGACGATCACGGACGTGACCGTGGCGGATACCATCGTGACGGCGCTGGTGAACGTCGTGACGGATCAGCCGCCCGGATTCGGCGCTCCGGCGATCGCCGCCGCGCCCGGCGGAGGGACGCTCTACGTGTGGAGCGGCGCGGGACTGGCCCTGCTGCCGGGTGCGGCCCTCACCTTCACGTTGACCGGCCAGATCGGGGCGACCTGCGCCGGCGGGACGATCGCCAACACCGCGTGGGTGTCCGCGGGCTCGGTCTGCGGATCGACGGTCCTCCTGACCAACGAACGCGACGTGAGCGTGACGGCGCCGGTCCTGGCGTTCACCGCGACGTGCACGCTGACGCCCGCGGCGCCGGGGATCGGGGAGGCGGTGACGTACCGAATCGACGTCACGAACACAGGGGTGGTGACGATCGATACGCTCATCGTCACGGACACCATGTCGGCGGCGCTGGTCGACGTGACGACGGCGGCTCCCGCCGCGTTCGGCGCGCCGGTCGTGACCGGGCTGGGCGCTTCGGGAACGCGGTACGTCTGGAGCGCGGCGGGGTTGTCCGTCCCTCCGGGGGGGACCATGACGTTCACGGTGACCGGGTGGCTGTCGCTGGTCTGCACGACGGTCGACCTCGGTGGGACGGCGTCGGTGGAGGCTTCCTCGGCGTGCCTCGCCGCGCGCGCCTTCTCGAATCCGTCGACGGCTCAGCTTCAACCGCCCGTGACCGCCGCCGCCGTGACGAAGACCGTCACGCCCGCGTCGCCCAAGATCGGGGATGTCGTGACGATCCGTCTCGTGGTCGCGAACGCCGGCAGTGCGACGCTGACGGCGCTCGCCGTCCTGGACACCGTCGGGCCGCTGCTCGGAACGGTCACGGCCTCCGCCCCGGCCCTGATGGGCGTCGTGCAGGTCGCGAACGTTCCCGGCGGCACACTCTATGCGTGGAATACCGCTTCGCTGGCTCTGGCCCCCGGCGCGGCGCTCACCTTCACGATCACCGGAAAGGCGGAGCTGGTCTGCGTCCCCACCGCGCTGACCGGTGAATCGCTCGTCCAGGCCGCGGGAACGTGTGGCGCGACGGAACTGAAGGCCGGGTCGCCGGTGGTCGTGCCGCCGGCCACCGCCGGCCTCTCGATCGTGAAGCGCCACGTCCCCATCAGTCCGTCGGCCGGCGGTCCCGTGACGTACACCATCGTGGTCGCCAATACGGGGACCGGGACGCTCTCCGGGCTGACCGTCGTGGACACGCTCCCGGCGCTGGTCGCGTTCGCCGGAGAGGCCGCGGTGCCGCCCTTCGTCCACACCGCCGCGGGGAGCGTCCATGCTTGGACCGCCGCTGCACCCTTGCCCCCCGGCGCTTCGGCCACGATCTCGATCGACGGCACGGTGGACCCGTCCACCGTGGGGGCCGTCTCCAACACGGCCTGGGCGGGTGCGGCGGGTCCCTGCGCGTTCATCGAGGCCGTGACGGGGCCGGACACGTTCACGACCGCCGCCCTGTTCGCGTCTTCCGCCCGGCTCTTCCCGGCACCGGTGACGCACGGGCAGTGGATCACGGTCGAATTCACCGTCACCAACACCGGCGGGACGCAGGCGGAGCTGGTCGTCCCGGCGCTGGTGAACGGCTCGGCGGCCTTCCTGGTGCTCCAGGCTTTCCCGTCCTCGGGGACGATCTCGATCGCCGCCGGCGCCACCAAGACCTTCGTCTGGACGTTCTCCGCGGGAGGGACGGGCATGGTGGCGATGGGGGTGAGCGTGACCGGGCGCGACGCCGCGTCCGGGGAGGTCCTCTTCGCCTCCCGCACCGTGGGCGGCCAGGTCCAGTCGCCGCCGGTTCTGATCCCGTCTTTCTCGTTCCCGACGGCCGGCGTGGTGAGCGGAAGGCCCTTCCTCGTGGTCATGACGGTCGTGAACGGCGGGGGGGCGACCGCGAATGGACTCGCGCCGCCGCCGCTGACCATCGCGGGAACCGGTGGTGCCGCCGTTGCCAAGCCGCCGCCTGCCTCCCCCGTGAATCTTCCGGGGCTGGGCACCATCATCTGGACCTGGACGCTGACCGCGCTGGCGCCGGGTTCGGTGACGATCAACGCGACGCTCGCCGGGACGGACGCCAACACCGGCAGGCCCGTCGCGGCGGGGGTGAGCGGCGTTCAGCTCGTGCGTTCCGGCGCGCGGTCCTTCCGCATCGTGTCCCTCGCGGCCGGGCCGGCGGAGCTGAAGCTCGCGGGGACCATCACGGTGGTGCTCACCGCGAGCAACACCGGCCTCGCCGCGATCGCGGGGCTGCATGCCGCGATCCAGTCCACGCCCGGCACCGGGCGCGTGGCGGTGCAGGGTGGCCCCCACCCCGTGTCCGCGGACCT
>CAYHEI010000390.1:0-3589 GCA_964355385.1 uncultured bacterium
CGAGGAAGGCCACCACCGCCTCGGCGGCCCGGTCGCGCGGCCAGCCCTCGTCGCGCGCGACCGCGTCCACCACGTCGCGTACCCGCGTCGACCCGTCGCACAGCCGCCACACGCGCGCGCCGTGCCGGTCGAGCTGGAAGGCCTTCCGCTCGGGGAGCGTGAACACGTTCGCGAGCGCGCGCCCCATGAACCCGGGCGTGCGGCGGATGACGAGGCGGAGTCCCTCCCCGTCCTCCACCGCTTCGACGCGCGGCGCGCGCGCCGGGACGAGGTCCAGGACGCGTTCCAGGCTGACGCGCTCGCGGCGGAAGCGGGACATGCTCCGCATCATAGTACAAGCGCGGCGTGATATTCTCGTAGGGATTCACGTGGGAGTCGTTATCGGATTGACGGGCGGGATCGCCAGCGGGAAGAGCACGCTCGCGGCCGCGCTGCGCCGCCGGGGCGTCGCCTACCTTTCGGTCGACGCCGCGGCGCATGCGCTCTACCGTCCGGGCCGCCCGGCCCATCGCGCGATCGTGCGGGCGTTCGGCCGGGGGGTGCTCCGGCCCGGCGGCGCCGTGGATCGCACGGCGCTCGGACGCGCGGTGTTCGCGTCGCCCGCGGCCCTGCGCCGGCTGGAGGCGATCCTGCACCCCGCGCTGCGCCGCGGGATTCCCGCGGCGATCCGGCGCTGCCGCCGGCGACGGGGGGTGACCGTGGTGGAGGCGGGGCCGCTGCTCGGACGCCTCGGGCTCGTGCGCCGCGTCGATCTCGTCGTCCGCACCGTGTGCCCGGGGCCGGAGCGGCTGCGGCGCCTCCGCGCGACCCGCGGCCTCGGCGCCGCCGCGGCCCGCGCCCGTCTCCGTGCCCTCGCCCCGGCCGAACGTTCCCTGGCGCGTTCCCTCGCGGGGGCGCGCCGCGTCATCACCGTGGACACCTCCGGACCGCGGGGTCCTGCGCGCTACGCGCTTCGGACACGAGGCGGCCGGCCCTGGAAGGGCACCCCGACCGCCGTCGCCACGGCGATCCTCCGGGAGATCCGCCGTGGCCGCTGAGGCCGGGTCGGTCCGCCTGCGCGGCGCGGCGCCCCACCTGGGCGTCGGCGTGCTGGCCGTCGCGCTCGCCGTCGCCGGGGCCGTGACGCACGAGGAGCGCCTGGCCCTCGCGTTCGGCGTCCCCATCGTGCTCGCGCAATTCCTCTGGGGGACCTCCCTGGCCGCCGTGCTGACGGTGGTGCTCGCGATCATCGGGCTGGCGATCGCCCAGGCTTCGCGGATCGCGCCGGCCATCCCGGCCTATCTCGCGGTGGTGTGGGGCTTGGCGCTCTGGGTGTCCCGGACGTTCCAGCAGGAGGCGATCCGCCGGCACTTGTCGAAGGAGGAGGAAGCCGAGCGCCGGGTCACGCTCCGCGACGCGCTCGAGGAGGAGGCCAGCCTGATCGCCGGCGCGCGCGATCGAATCGACCGCGTGTTCCGGCTGACCGACGTCGCGAGCGATCTCAGCTCGACCCTCGATCTGGACCGGGTCGTGGAGTACACGCTGCGCCGGACCGGCGAGCTCACGGGCCGCGAGGGGAATCAGTGCGTCGTGCTCTTCGAGGAGCAGGGCGTCCGCGTCTTCCGGCTGGGCGCGGAGGGCCTCATGCAGGCGCGGGAGGATCCCGACCCGATCGTGCTCTGGGTGCGGGAGCGGATGATGCCCTTGCTCGTCACGGACATCCGGAAAGACCTCCGGTTCCGCGGGACCGCCACGGACGGCCTGCGCGCCCGCGCGGTCATCGCGACGCCGCTCAGCAGCGGCGCCACCGTGTTCAGCGTGCTGAAGGTCGAGTCCAGCCAGCCGGACGCGTTCTCGATGGAGGACTGGCGGCTGCTCTCCCTGCTCGGGGACCTCGCGGGAGTCGCGATCCAGAACGCCCTGCTGTACCGGCGAACCCAGGAGGAGGCCATTCTCGACGGTCTCACCGAGGTCTATGTCCACCGCTACTTCCGGGAGCGGCTCGAGGAGGAAGTCCGGCGTTCGGGCGAGGTGGGGGCCCCGCTCACGCTGCTCATGGCGGACATCGACCTCTTCAAGTTGATGAACGACACGTTCGGCCATCTGGCGGGGGACGCGGTCCTGCGCCGGGTCGCGCGCTGCCTGCGCGACGGGGTGCGCGGAACCGACATGGTCGCGCGCTACGGCGGGGAGGAGTTCGCGGTGCTCCTGGTCGAGACGGCCCTCGACGCCGGGACCCTCGTCGCGGAGCGGCTGCGCAGCTCCGTGGCCGCGTCATCCGTCCGCGACCTGCCGAACGCCCGGCCGGTGACCGTCTCCATCGGCGTCGCGGCCTTTCCCCAACACGCTACGGACGAGCGGACGCTCATCGCGCGGGCCGACGAGGCGCTCTACGCGGCCAAGCGCGCGGGCAGAAACCGGGTGATTGTGGCATGATACGGCGGTTCAGATGAAGACGAGACGGCGTTCATGACCGGTCCCTTGCGCCCGCCCCGCGATTGGGTCGCGCTCGCGGCGCTCGCGGTTTGGATGGCGTTCTGGGGGACGCGCGGGGAGCCCTCCGCCTCCGTCGTGCTGCTGCACTGGCCGATCACGGCGATCCTGGTGTTCGGGTTCACGCGCGACCTGCGTGGCGGCCTGATCGCGAGCGCCGCCTCCACGCTGCTGGCCCTCGCGCTGCTCGCGCGGGGCGCGCTGCCGAGCTGGTCGATGGCCGGCTGGCAACTGTTGCTGTACGGCATCTTCGGGCTCTACCCGTTCAAGTTCATGCAGATCCGCTCGGAACGCCGCCATCACTACCGCACGCTCATCGAATACAAGCACGCCGAGCTCGGCACGCTGAAGGAGAAACTCGCGGAGGTGGACGGCCGGTGTCGCGAGATCGAGGCGCGCCTGCGGCGCGGTTCCGACGAATGAGGTTGCGATGCCCGTGACCTCCCCGCAGCGGTCTTCCGTGATTCACTGGAGCGAGCGCATCTCGTTGCCGATGCAGTGGGCCATCGCGGCGATGCTCGTCACGATGGACGTCGTGCTCGGCGGCCTGTCGTACGCCAACTGGCGGACGCCGGGGCTCTCGGTCCAGATCCTGAATCTGCTCACGATCGTGATCGGCTTCGCCGTCCTCATGTGGGGATTCTGGGGGGCGATGGCGTCCGGCGGGGGCGCCGCGATGACGATCTTCGCGGTCACGGTCGCGGTCGGCCATGACAGCCTGCGCAGCGGCGTGCCCTTGTCCCGGATGCCGTACGTGCTGGAGTGCCTCCTGTGCGCGGCGAGCGCCTGGCTTTGTCTGCTGTACATGGAACGGGAGGTGACGGAGGAGACGGGGGACCGGCGCCAGCTCGAACGGCTGGAGGAGGAGTACCTGGAACTGGCGATCCAGTTCGGCAAGCGGGAGGAGCTCCTCAAGGTGCTCGAGAAGAAGAACGAACGGCTGCGCTTGCTCGACGGCATGGGAGCCCGGCTCCTCGCGCTCGGGAACCAGCCGGCTCAGGCCATCCAGCATTGCATGGAAACGATCCAGCTCGTGGTGGGCAAGGGCGACGCCGAGGTGATCCTGCATACCGACGGAGGCGTCGCGCGTCATGGGCGCGGCGCCGCGGTCGTGGAG
>CAYHEI010000391.1:0-3584 GCA_964355385.1 uncultured bacterium
TGGCCAGCACGAGCGACCGGCCGGTGAAGCGGCCCGCCTTATAGCCGCGCAGCGTCGCTCCTCCGCCCAGCGCCTCGGTGCGGTACTCCGTGTAGCCGAGCGTGCTTGCGTCGAAGAACGGCGGAGTCCCCTGGACGGCCATCCCGCTCAGCCGACCCGCGAGGACCAGTCCCGGACGCACACCCTGATAGCGCCGCACCGCGACGGTCCCGCGGCGGTAGGCGAAATCGGAGCCGACGAAACGTCCCGCCGCCTCCACCGTCGCGTCCGCGTACCAGCCCCGCTTGGGCGCGGGCTCGAAGTCCCGCGTGTCGCAGGCGACGCCGAGCCGAAGCGCGTTGTTCCACCCGCCTGCGAACCCAGGCGGACGCTCGAGCTGGAGCTGCGTCGGTCCCTGCGTCCGGTCCGCGCCTCCGACCCGGACGAGTGTCCCGTCGTACGACCCGATCCGGGCATGTTGGAGGGTCGCGCCGGCCATGGCCTTCAACGACGGCGTCAAGTCGCGCTCGACCTGGAGCAGCCCCGCCGGCCGGATCAAGGTGTACCGGTGAAGGCGGGAGGACGTCGAACCCGCGCCGAGAGGCTCGAGCGCGTCGAGCCGCGCCTGATCGTCCGCAAACGCGCCGCCGGGCAGCGCTCGGACGGTGGTTCGCGCGTCACGGCCGAAATAGTTCCGGCTGGTGTCGCGCTCGTACGCAAACCAGGCGCGAACGCGAGTCGCGGAGCCGGCCACGGCGGGGCTATCCAGGCTGAGCCAGTGGTATTGCCACCCGCCCGTCGTCGCGAGGTACTGAACGAACCACTGCGCGAGGTAGGGCGTGGAACGGAAGCGCGGGTCGTCGCGGCGCCCGTCGTCGTAGAGATAGGCGCGCGCGCCGTAGCCGATCCCCGTGTCGGAGGAGTAGTTGACGAGCGGCAGCCCCGTGGCATACCACCCCTCCTTCTTCTTCGCCGCGTCCTCGTCGCTCAGTACCCCGCCGGCGTTGGCGATGGCCGCGAGCGCCAGCGCGGCCGCGCGGATCATTCGACGGTCGAGCGGCTGAGCGGACGCGCGCGCCGGCCGCCCGCGCCACGCTCCGCCGCGGACCACCGTCGCGGAACGTCCGAGACCGGGCGCAGGACCCACCAGCTCGCGGCGACGGCGGCGAGCAGGGTCAGGATCGCGGCGGGCCTCCCCATCCCGAGCGTGTCCGCCACCAGCCCCCAGAGGAACGGCCCGGTGACGGCCGAGAACCGGCCCACCATGCCGTAGAGGCCGTAGAACTCGCCGATGCGCGCGGGCGGCGTCAGGCGCAGCATGTACGGCCGGTCCGCGGCCCAGGTCCCGCCCATCGCCACCCCCGCCATGATCGGCACCGGCCAGAAGGCCGCCTTGGGCAGGTGGAAGAACCCGCACGCCGCGCACCAGACAAGATCGATCATCCAGAGGTACAGGACGCCGTCGAGCGTGCGCTTCGGCCCGATCCGATCCACGACCTGCCCCCAGGCGTACCCCCCCGCGACGGCGAACGCGATCGCGACCCCCATGACCATGGAGACTTCCCCCTCGGTGAACCCGACCTCGTTCGTCACGTAGATGCCCATGAACATGGTCACGGTGTTGATCGCGTCCGTGTACATCGCGCGGCCGAGCAGGAAGCGCAACAGCCCCGGATAGCGCCGGCCCGAGCGGAAGGTCGTGACGACCTGGCGCATCGCGGCGCCCCACGAAGCGAGCGTGAACCGCCTGCCGGTCTTGGCCCGCTCGCGCACCAGGAAGAAGCACGGGAGCGCGAAGACGAGGAAGAGGATCCCGGTGACCTGGAAGAGCCGCGCGTAGCGGGCCGTGACCTCCACCGCCGGCAGGGCTCCCGCCCCCTTGAGCAGGTACGCCCCGCACAGGATCCCGAGGAAGGAGCCGAGATACCCGACGGCCACACCGAGTCCTCCGATCCGCCCCCGATTCTTCTCGTTGCTCACCTCGGGCAGCAGCGCGTCGTAGAACTGGAGTCCCGCCTGGTACAGGATGTTGGCGGCGCCATAGGCGACCAACGACCACCCGAGGCCGCCCTGGCCGAGGACCAGCGTGAGCGCGACGCAGCCGAGGGTGGACAGCGCGAGAAACGGCATCCGGCGCGGCGCCTGGTCGGTCAGCGCGCCGAGCAGCGGCGAGCCCAGGAAGATGACGCCCATCGAGACCGCGTTGACGAAGCCGTACTGCGCGTCGCTGCCGTGCATCACGTTCACGACCCAGAGGGAGAAATAGAGCGACACGATGTTCATCGAGAAGATCGTGTTGGCGAGATCGTACAGGACCCAGCTCGCCACCGCCGGCCAGCGGGCGGGACTCCGCTCCGCGCTCGGGAACCCGGGCCGTGGCATCGTGATTCCTTATAACATGGCTGGCGCGGGGCGGATCGCGGCGGCGGCGTGCCTGGCGGCGGGCGTCGCGCTCGCGGCCGGCCCGAAACAGGAGGGCGGCGTGACGGAGCGCAACGCGGCGAAGACGGGGGTGGCGACGTTCGGGGCAGGCTGCTTCTGGTGCGTGGAGGCGTTCTTCCGGGAACTGGACGGTGTCCTCTCGGTCGAATCCGGCTACTCGGGCGGCACGATGGAACGCTCCACCTACGAGGAGGTCTGTTCCGGGGACACGGGACACGCCGAGGCGGTCCAGATCCGCTGGAACCCCGCGCGGGTCCGCTACGAAGACCTGCTCGAGGTCTTCTTCAAGACGCACGATCCGACCACGCTGAACCGCCAGGGCGCCGACGCCGGCACGCAATACCGGTCGGTGATCTTCTGGCACGACGCGGCGCAGAAGGCGGCGGCCGAGAAGGCCAAGAAGGCGCTGGACGCCGCGCACGCCTGGCCCGATCCGATCGTCACCGCGATCGTTCCGTTCAAGGCGTTTTTCAAGGCCGAGGACCACCACCAGGACTACTACGCCCGGAACCGGGCCGCCCCCTACTGCCTCTTCGTGATCCGCCCCAAGCTGGACAAGTTCCGGAAGGTCTTCAAGGACAAGCTCAAGCCCGCCGCGGTTCGATAACTCCGGTCCATCATCGTTTCCACGTCAGCACGAACGCCGGCGGGACGTTGCCGACGATGGTCGCCGTCAGGCGGTGCGGACCCAGGCAGGCGTCCATCTTCCGGCGAAAGCGCGCGGCCGACGGAAGCAGGTACGCGTGCACGTACTGATACGTGCGGAAATGGCAGCCGCGCCGGACAAGCCGCCCCAGGCAACGGATCACGCCATCCTGCACCGAGGCGGGCAGGCACGCGAAGGGGAGACTCGAGATCACCGCCCGGACCGGCGCGAGACGCGCTTTCCGGCACTCGACGTCGGCGCGCTCGGCGGACGTCGTGACGAAACGGGCGCCCGGAAAGCGCCGGCGCAGGACGCGCACGAAGTCGGGCTCGAGCTCGATACCCAGGTAGCTCCGGCGCAGCGGCCCGTTCCCGGGCCGCGTGAGGGACTTCAGAATCTCCGCCGTCACCGGGCCGGTCCCGGGCCCCAGTTCCAGGATCGAGCCGTGCCGGCCCGCGGAGAGCCCCGCCCCCATCGCGCGGCGCAGCGCGGCGGAACTCGGCCCCGCCGCCCCGAC
>CAYHEI010000392.1:0-3577 GCA_964355385.1 uncultured bacterium
CCGGGACCATGTATCTGATAATCATTCGTGGCTCACAGGGACCGTCGATGCCTCCCAGGTCGGCTGCGATACCTGCTGTGACGGGATCGCCGTCGGTTCGTACAGACCGGGATTGATACGGTGGTGGAGCAACCTGCACCGCAGGTGGGATAGCGGTTGCCCCTGGTCGCGTCGCCCTCGAGATTTCAGAGTCACGCCCCAGCAGGCGAGCGATTGTCTTTCTGAACCAGATCTTCAAACTCTCAGGTCTGAACCACCAAACAAACAGGGCAACGAGCAAGCCGGCCGTTGCTACAAGGAGTTCGGGGCTCATGTGCTCCATTCTAGCGACAACCACTCCAGTCTTCCGTGTCACCGTTCTCACTCGATCTGCTCAGTCCACGTTCTCGCCAGCGTGCCGCTCCCTCCAGGCCCTGTGCTACCGTGGACGCACATGTCCCTGAGCAAGGCGCGCATCGCGACCGCGGATGACTTGGCATCCGAGATCAGCTCGTTCCGTGATGCACATCCCCGGCTGACGCCGGATCAGGCCTTCGTCGGCTGGTTTTACGCGAGCTGTTCTTGTGCAGCATGAAGCAAAAGCTGTGTCTTCCCTAAGGGTACCTGGGCACGATCTAGCCGGCGCCGCGTCGTGAGAGCTGTGCCCAGGCTGCGACCTGTGCAAGGATGATCACAACGAAGAACAGCCCAAGCACCGCTTCCGAAACGACCAAGCCAATCGCAAGCGGCAATGCCACACAGAAGGTTTCGTGGCCAATCCCAGACGTCGCGAGTACTCCGAAGCTGAACAAGATGGCTTCGAAGCCCCCCGCTGGAGTTCCGTCAGCCTTCGGGAGCCATGCCACGAAGAAGAACGCGTACGACAAGCCGATCTGCACGTACGCCACCATCGAATAGATCACGGTGCGGATGGGGTTCGCCGGTTCTTTGGACGTGAACGTGATCGAGAGATTTGAGAGGAAGATATCGACGAAGCGCCAGAGTACGAGCAGGAGAACACCCAGTTGGATGAGAAGGCACATCCAATGCCAACAGAAGATCGCCACACCCTGAATGACCGTAAACAACACCAGGCTCAGGCCTACGCTTGGAATTATCTTTTTAAGCAGCGCGACGGGGGACAGTCTTACCTGCCACAACAAGAGCAGCCATTCGACGAAAAGCCACCCCTTCGCGCTTGCCCGGTTGAAGATGACACGAGCCAGGTGTCGATCTGTGGTCGGTGTTTTCGGCCTTCGCGTACAGGGCATTTCAAGATGGAGGTTCTTCTTCTGGGTGCTACGATTTCGCGGGAGCCTTCCGCATCGCCCACAGTAAAATACGACCCCTCGCCCCTTACACATCTTAGGTCGCATGTCCATGCACAAGGACCGGATTCGACAAGTCCAGAAGTCCATGAACGCTTGAAGCGGACGGATGGAGAGGTCCATCAGGCGGACGGCGGGAGGCGGGTGGTCACCGCCGGATCGGCGGCGATCAGCCGGCGCTCGTCGGGAGAGAGACCGAACAACCCCATGATGCGGTCGTCGAGGAGGGGTTCGGAGGCGAGGACGGAACGGGTGTCGCCGGACGCCGAGGCGGCGAGAATGGTTTCGACGAGGCCAACAAGGGTTGTTCGGTCAGCCGCGCCGATTTCGGGGATAGGAATCTGGCCAACGTAATCAGTGAAGAGGCGGATCGCCCCGCCCACAACCTTCGCGGCGACACGATCGAGAAACCACCACGCGCATGATGAGTTCAAGACGGCAAGCAAGGACAGGTCATCTGTCGGAAGAATCCATGTGGTGTTGTTTGAGAGGTATGGTTCCTTAGTGAAGGCGAACTGCTGGTATGTCGAGATGTCCTGATACCTGATCGTCGGGAGGTCGAACTCGGCGTAGTAGTCCACGGCGTCCTGAATCTCGTACCACTCGTACGTTCCCGGCTTCCTGCCGCCCGGCACGCCGGGCATCAACTCCTTCTTCCAACTGGAAAGATGGCGGAGGATCGCCGGATAGCGCTTCGGGTCCACGCCACGACGGGTAAAGATGAGGTACAGTCCGGGCCTCTGGACGCTCCACCGGTGAACGTCGCGGCCGCGAAGGTAGGGCTTGATGAGCTCGGCGCTCTTGGGATCGGCGGCGATCAGCTCCTTGCGCTTGGCCTCGTCAATGACGAAGGCTTCGTTGAACCCCGTTTTGATGCCGTAGTAGAACTTCCCGTCCACGTACTTCTCCAGCGGCCGCCCAGCGTTGCGGAGCTTGTCCATCAGGCGCGCGACCTCGGGACGCTCCAGCGACCAGCCCTCCGCCTTCAAGTCCTTGATGAACACCGGCGCCCCGTACCGGGGCACCGCTTCGGCGATGCGGCCGGCCTCAGCCATGTCGGACACACTCCAGGCAACAAGCGCGTGGTCTGCCGCTGGCGAGCGGCGGCCTGCGATGAGGATCAGAGGATACGCGATGGCCTCCGCGAAGACCGGCAGGTCGCGGAAATCCAGGATCTGGTGGATGGCGTGGGTCGCCAGCCACTCACGAAGGGGCTTGCCGTAGCCGGAGCGGAGAAATTTATTGGAGGTGATCATCCCGAACCGCCCCCCTTTGCGAACCAGCGTGAGACCACGATGGTAGAAGTACACGTAGAGGTCGGCGACGCCCGAGTAGACTGGCTTGTGGACCGCGGCAAAGAACATCTTGTCGTCTCCGAGCCCCTCCTGCCGCACATACGGCGGGTTGCCGATGACGGCGTCGAAACCGGCGTTCGGATTGCGCTCGATAACCTGCCGCGTACCCGCTCTCGCCGCGTAGAAGACCTCTGGAAACTCGAGATCCCAATGAAAGAACCGATGGGTTTTGGCCGATTCCAGCCCGGCGAGGGCGACTCGTCGAAGATCCGCTGGAAGTTTCCTGGCCCGCAGGTCGGCTTCATTGGCGTCCTTCGCCTCAATGAACTGCCGACTGTCAGGGCTCTTCAAGAATCCCACCGCTGGTCCCTTGTCCAGGTCTGCCAAGTTTCCGGGCAGCGATTCCCGTTTCGGTCTGTTGTCATACCAATGGCTCGCAAACACGTCCAGCAGCCGTTTGAACTGTGCGAGCTCCGCGGTAGCCTTGCGATAGTGTCCGCGTGACTTCGCGACCTGCGCGCTCGTAACGTCCGAGAGCTCGCCGATGTCGGACATCAACCCCACCGCGAGCTTGAGGTGGGTGAACGGGCTACCGAAGAACTCGAACTCCACCGTTTCGTGTTGCTTTGGTTCAAGCACCGTCCGAACATCGTCGACCTCGACGCCAACGAGCGAATTCCCGCATCGAATGTGGTGATCCAGGAAGGACAGCGGCGCGCCGAGGGTGAAGCAGTCCAGCCAGAGAGACACCTTGGCCAGCTCGACCGCCATGGGATTGAGGTCCACGCCGAAGATGCAGCGCTTGAGAACGTGGCGCTTGAGCAAGTTGACGTGCGTGAGGCGGGAGGGGTTGATCGCGATGTCCTGCTCGGCCATCTCGCGCAGGATCGTGGAGCGCATCCGGTCCAAGTAGGCGCTGACGGGATTCCAGGGGAAGGCGTTCAGGAACTCCAGGGTCTTGTCGGTGATGTAGTC
>CAYHEI010000393.1:0-2346 GCA_964355385.1 uncultured bacterium
CGATCTCCGCGGCATCCATGACGCCGAGCGCGCGGAGAATCCCCAGGAAGGCGCAGTTCAGCAGCGCGCCCGATAGGAGCGCGGAGACCGCCGACGGCGCCTCGCTGTGGGCGTCCGGCAGCCACGTGTGCAGGGGCGCCAGCCCCATCTTGGTCCCGTACCCGACCAGGAGGCACAGGAACGCCGCGCGCAGCCACACGGGATCGAGCCGGGCCGCACGCGTCGTCAGCTCGTCCGCCACGAGCGGAAGGGCGACGCCGTCGGGACCGGTGGCGGCGACGGCCAGGAAGAAGGTGCCCAGAAGCGCGAGCGCGATGCCGACCGAGCAGACGATCAGGTATTTCCACACGGCTTCCAGCGAGCGCGGGCTGCGGTGGAAGTAGATCAGGGGGGCGCTGGCGAGCGTCGTCCCTTCGATCGCGATCCAGAAGAGGCCGAAGCGCTGGCTCGCGCACGCGAGCGACATCGTGCCGAGGAAGAAGAGCAGGCATGCCGTGAAGACCCGCTCGGGCTCCGGACTCGAGCCGGCATCGTCGTCGGTGCCCGCCCTGAGCTCCGTCGAAGGGCCCGCCCGCCCGAGGGCGCCGACCGTGTGCAGCGCCGCAGCGGCGAACAGGCCCGAGACGATCGAAAGGAACAGGAGCCCCGCCGCGTCCAGGCGGAGCCAGCCGTTCAGCGCGGGCGGAGTCGGCCGCGCCCAGGCCGCCGCGACGAGCGCGACGTGCAGCCGGGCCACGGCCACCAGCAGCGCGCGCCGCGCGCGGTCGTTCCGCTGGAAGAGCGCCGTCACGCCCGCCGCCGCCGGGAGCAGGATCGTCAGCGGAAGGATCATGCGTGTCAGTCCTTCAATTCCGCGAGCCGACCGGTGTCGTGATGATCGAGGTCCTCGCCGATGTGCAGCAGCGCCAGCCCCATGATGAACACGGCGACGAAGGCGTCAAGCAGGACGCCCATCTCGACGAGGAAGGGCGCGCCACGGACCAACGACGTGCCGAACAGATAGAGGCCGCCTTCCAGCATGAGGTAGCCGAGCACTTGGAAGACGGCGTGGCGGCGCGCGACGATCAGGAACAACCCGGAAAACAGCGAGGCGAACGCGATCGGAACCGCGAGATCCGAGGCCGGCGGCCGCAGGGCGGGCGGAAGGGGAAGCCGCGAGGCCAGCAGCAGCCCCGCGACGGCGAACGCGGCCCCGAACAGGACGGAGAGCGTGAATCCCACGTAGGGCCGCGCTTCCTGCCGCGCGGGCGCGGCGCGGATCGTGCGGATGAGGAGATAGGGGAACACCACCCCCTTGAGCGCGCCGTTGCCGAGCGCGAGCAGGATCGCGCGGCCCTCCGGGACGCCTCCCGCGGCGAGAAGCGCGTGCAGTGAGAGCGCGACACCCTGGAGCGCCACGAGCCGGACCGAGCGCACCAGCCGCGCGCTGCCCAGGATCGCGACATTCAGGATCGCGGTCGCCAACAGCGCCGCATCCGCCCACGCCGTCATGTCGAGATCCGGAGCGACAAGCCGCACGCGAGGAGCGCGAGCGCCCCCGCGGACAGCAGCAACTGGGGGATGCGCGGCAAGCGCAGGCGCGCCATGACGGATTCGACGAGGCCGACGGCGACGGCGACCAGGAGGACCGCAGCCGTCCCGGCGGCCAGGGCCGCTCCGGGCGCGTCCGGCCGGATCGGGGTCAGGATGCCGCCGACGAGGGCCGCGAACGTCCAGAGCTTGAGCGCCGCGCCGTACTGGATCAGCGCGAAGTCCGGTCCCGAGTGGTCCAGGACCATCACCTCGTGAATCATCGTCAGCTCGAGATGCGTATTGGGATCGTCCACCGGGAGGCGCGAGTTCTCCGCGAGCAGCAGGACGAACAGCGCGGCCGCCGCGAGCGCCAGGACGGGCCCGGCTGCGGCCCAGGCGGCGGGCCCGGCGGCCCCCCCGAGGGCGGACAGGCTGAGGAAGCCTCCGCTACGGGCCAATGCGGCGAAGGCGAGGAGCAACGCCGGCTCGGCGAGCGCGCCGAACGCGGCCTCGCGGCTCGCACCCATCCCCTCGAAGCTCGATCCCGTGTCCAGCGCCGCGAGCTGCGTGGCGTACCGCCCGAGTGCCAGGAGGCCCGCGAGCAGGAGAACATCGCCGTCGAAGCGGACCGCGCTCGGGAGGGATCCCAGTGGGAGCAGCGCCAGGGCGGCGGCGGTCGCGGCGAGGGAGACCGCGGGCCCGAGGCGGAAGACCGGTGTGACGGCGGTCCCCACGACCGCGCCCTTGCTCAGCAGTTTCGCGAGATCGTAGTACAACTGAAGCAACGGCGGACCGCGCCGTCCCGCCATCACGGCCTTCACGCGGGCGATGACG
>CAYHEI010000393.1:2356-3572 GCA_964355385.1 uncultured bacterium
CGGAGCGAGCAGCAGTCCCATGACGAGCGGGAGGAATGAGCCGGTGATCATCGGGTCGCGTTCCAGCCGAGGAGCGCCAGCAGCGTGACGGCGACGTACAGGACGTAGGCTTGGACCCGGCCCTGTTGCAGCCAGCGCACTCGCTCCGCGGCGCGGCGCAGGGCTGCGAGGACGGGCCGGAAGAGCCGCAGCCGGAAGGCATCGGGAGTCTCGGACGCGTAGGCGGCTCCGGCGGGGAAGAATCCGGCGGGCTCCTCCGCGTGCTCGCGTACGCCGCGCAGGCGCCCGAAGACCGCGGCGAGCGGCTGCGCGAAGGACGAGGCCGTGTACTGCATCCGCGGGCTGGGGGCGGGCCAGCCGCAGCCCCAGACCGGACCGCGCGCGGCTCCCGCCGCGGCCGCGCGGCCCGCGCTCCAGCGCGTCAGCCAGAAGACGGCGAGCCAGAGCGCCACCGCGGTGCCCGCGAGGGCGAGCAGTGGCCGGCCGGCGCTCACGAGATCGCCGGACGCCGCCGGACGTCCGGCGAGCTGTGTCGTCGCGGGGCCCGCCAGGGCCAGGAGCGCCGGCGCGGCGAGACCGAGTCCGACACAGGCGGCGGCGAGCGCCACGGGCGTCCAGAGCATCCCCGCGCTCGGTTCGCGAACGTCCCGCTCGGCGGCGTGCCGGGGCGTTCCCAGGAAGACCACGCCCGACGCCTTCGCGAAGCACGCGCAGGCCAGCCCACCGATGAGCGCGAGCGCGGCGACCGCGATCATTCCGGCCGCCGCAGCCGGTGCCGGGGACTGCAGGGCCGAGAACGCCGCCAGGAAGATGAGGAATTCGCTCACGAAGCCGTTCAGGGGAGGAAGCCCCGCGATCGCGGCGGCGCCGGTCAGGAACGACGCGCCGGTCCACGGCATCCGCCGCAGCAGGCCGCCCATCCCGTCCAGTTCCCTGGTGCCCGCGGCCCGTCCGGCGTTCCCCGCGCAGAGGAAGAGCAGGCTCTTGAAGACCGCGTGGTTCAGGACGTGCAAGAGGCCGCCGGCGAAGCCCAGCGCGGCCATGACGGGGAGTCCGTTCGCGAGTCCGGTCCAGCCCAGGCCGAGGCCCAGTGCGATGATGCCGATGTTCTCGATGCTGTGATAGGCGAGGAGCCGTTTGAGGTCGTGCTGCATGAGGGCGTAGAGGACGCCGAGGATGCCCGAGCTCGAGATCGGAAGAGCACACGTCTGAACTC
>CAYHEI010000394.1:0-2781 GCA_964355385.1 uncultured bacterium
GGGAGGGGGTGGGAATCATCCAGCTGGGCGCGCAGGTGCGCGTCACGGTGCGTAAATCAGGCCGGATCCTGGGCCGGCCGGGCGAGCACGGGCGGGCGGGCCTGACTCCGCTCGCCCGCTGGCGGTAGAATAGCCGCATGAAACGGACCAAGCGATTTCCCCGGGGAGCCTTCATGCTCCCCACGCTGTTCACGACGGGCAACCTCGCGCTGGGCTGCTTCGCCGTGGGCGCGCTCTTCGACCGGGCCGAGCAGGGCGCGCTCGCGGCCGCGGTCCTCATTATCGCGGCCGCGCTCGTGGACGCGTTCGACGGCATGGTCGCGCGCCTCACGGGAACGGACAGCCGTTTCGGGATGGAGTTCGACTCCCTCGCGGACGTCATCTCGTTCGGGATGGCGCCGGCCTGGCTCGCGTACGTGTACTGCCTCAAGTCCACCGGGCCGGTAGGGCTCGTGGCGTGCGTCTGGTACGTGACCTGCACGGCGTGGCGCCTCGCGCGCTTCAACGTCCAGTCCGCGGGCGCGGCCTCGGGCTTCCGCGGCCTGCCCAGCCCGATCGCGGGCGGGACGGTCGCCTCCTTCGTCATCCTGGTCGAAACGGTCACCCGGTTTCCCGGGATGATGCCGCCCCTGCCGCCCGCCGCCTGGCCGGCGCTCGGAGCCGCCCCCTGGGTGTCCGCGATGATGGCGGTGCTCGGCTGGCTCATGATCAGCAACACGCCCTATCTCGCGCTCAAGGGGCTCCGTCTCTCGCGCCCCAAGCCCCTCATCGTGCCGCTCACGGTCGTTGTGTTCGGCTTCGTGGTGTGGAGCGTGCCCCAGCTGCTGTTCGCCCTGTGCCTCTTGTACATCTTCCTCGGCCTCATCCTGCGCTTCCTCACGCAGGTGCGGTGGGCCGAGGTCGTCGCGCCGCAGCTCGTCGCCTGGGCGGAGAGCCGGATCAGGCCGCCCGGCCGGCCGAGCGCTTCGCCCGCAAAACCCGGGCGATAGTCATGCGTTCCATCCGGGTCTTCGACACGACCCTCCGGGACGGCGAGCAGTCTCCGGGGGCCTCGCTCAATCCGACGGAGAAGCTCGAGATCGCGCGCCAGCTCGCGCGGCTCAACGTGGACGTCATCGAGGCGGGGTTTCCGATCTCGTCCCGGGGCGACTTCGCCTCGGTGAAGCAGATCGCGCGCGCCGTCCAGGGACCGGTGATCTGCGCGCTCGCGCGGACGATCCCGGCGGACATCCAGGCGGCCGCGGACGCGCTCAAGCCCGCGCGTCGGCGGCGCATCCACACCTTCATCGCGACGTCCGCGATCCACCTCAAGTCCAAACTGCGCAAGAGCGAGAGCGAGGTGCTCGAGCTCGCCGTGAAGGCGGTGCGGCAGGCCCGCGCGGCGACGCCCGACGTGGAATTCTCGCCGGAGGACGCGGCGCGCAGCGGCTTCGACTACATGAGCCGGGTGGTGGCGGCGGCCGTGGAGGCGGGCGCGACGACGATCAACGTCCCCGACACGGTGGGGTACTCGAATCCCGCGGATTACGGCGGCATGATCGCCCGCTTGATCGAGCGCGTGCCGGCTCTCCGCGACGTCGTCGTGTCCGCCCACTGCCACGACGACCTCGGCATGGGGGTGGCGAACTCGCTCGCGGGCGTCGAGGCGGGCGCCGGGCAGGTCGAGTGCACGATCAACGGCATCGGCGAGCGCGCGGGCAACGCGTCGCTCGAGGAGATCGTGATGGCGCTCAAGACCCGCCGGGAATACTACCAGTGCGAGACCGGCATCCGCACGGAGGAGATCTACCGCACGAGCCGCCTGGTGTCGCGGCTCACGGGCATTCCCGTGCAGCCCAACAAGGCGATCGTCGGCGCCAACGCGTTCGCGCACGAGGCCGGCATCCACCAGGATGGCGTGCTCAAAAGCCGCGACACCTACGAGATCATGACGCCGCAGTCCGTGGGCGTCTCGGAGACCTCGCTCGTGCTCGGGAAGCACTCGGGCCGGCACATGGTCCGCAAGAAGATCGAGGAGTTGGGGCTCGCGCTGGCGGAAGGGGAGTTGAAGAAGGTGTACGACGCGCTCATGGCGCTCGCCGACAAGAAGAAGCACATCTACGACGAGGATGTGATCGCCGTCGTGGCGGGCGAGACCCGCACCGTCGCCGATCAGTTCGTGCTGGCGGACCTCGAGATAGAGTCGGGCTCGCGCAAGGTCCCGAAGGCCCTCGTGGTCGTCGCGAAAGGCCGCAAGACCTTCAAGGCGGCGGCGTCGGGCGACGGCCCCGTAGACGCGATGTACAAGGCCATCGACAAGGTCACTAAGGTGTCCCCGCAGCTCCTGGACTACGGGCTCCGCGCGATCACGGCGGGCAAGGATGCGCAGGGCGAGGTGACCGTGCGGCTGCGGCTCAAGGGGCGCGAAGCGGCCGGCCGGGGTGCCTCCACCGACATCATCGAGGCCAGCGGCCGGGCGTACCTCGCGGCGGTCAACCGGCTGTTGCAGCCCGCTCCCCTATCCGCCAAAGAGCCGTTCGCCAGAATTTGAGCCACTCGTTCGCGAGCGTGCCCTGCACGAGGCCGCGGGCATGAGGTTCGCAGCCGCGTTGCTCGCCCTGGCCGCCGTGGCGGGGGCGGAGCCGCCCCGGCTCGTGCTCACGCTGGCGCAGGCCGAGGCGGGGGCCTTGGCGGCGTGGGGGCGGCCGCCGCCGCCGCGGGGCGGCGGGCCGGGCGGGCCCGCCCGCGGCGGGGGGGGCGCGGCGGCCGCGCCGGGGCCGCCGGCGGGGGGGGGGGGGCGCG
>CAYHEI010000394.1:2791-3570 GCA_964355385.1 uncultured bacterium
CGCCCCGGCTCGTGCTCACGCTGGCGCAGGCCGAGGCGGGGGCCTTGGCGGCGTCGCCCGCGCTCAAGGCGGCGGGCGAGGAGGCGCGCGCGGCCGGCAGCCGGTCGTGGGCCGCCGGAGCGGCGCTGCTGCCGCGGCTGTCGTTCGAGGGCGCGTACCGCTACCAGGCCGAGATCCCGTCCATCCGCCTGGCGCCCGGCGCGCCGCCGTTGCAGTTCGGCACGCACGACGGGTGGTCCTTGGGGCCGCAGGCGACGTGGACGGCGTTCGATTCGTTCGCGGGCTGGGAGGTCTGGCAGGCCGCCCGGGCCGCGGCCCGGGCCAAGCGGGAGGCTCTTGCCGGCCAGCGCGCGGCCCTGCTGTTGCGGACGCGCTCCGCGTACGTCGGCGCCCATCTGGGCCTGGAGCAGACCCGCCTGCTCGGCGAGTCCCTGGCGCTCGCCGCGGGGCAGGCCGCGGACATCGAGGTGCGCTTCAAGACCGGCGCGGCCAGCCGGGCGGACGCCCTGGCCGCGCGCAACGAGGCGCTCTCCCGCGCGGTGCTCTTCCGGCAGGCCCGCGCGGACCTCGCGGGAGCGCTCCGGGATCTCTTCGCGCTTACCGGAGCGGGCGGCGGGCTGGACCCCGCGCTCGCGCTGGGCGAGGGCGTGCGGCTGCCGCCGGACGCCGCTCCGCCCTCGCTCCTGGTGGCGCTCGATCCCGTGGACGCGCAGCTGGCCGCGCTGGGGACCGTGGCAGCGTCTCCCATCACCGGGTCGCCCGCCCCCCGCCCGGCCCAC
>CAYHEI010000395.1:0-3562 GCA_964355385.1 uncultured bacterium
CGCCGGGCCCGGCGCAGTATTCACAAACCTTTCGGTTTGTGAATACTGCGGGCTAACGGAAACACCTGCCGTCGAAGCTGACGCTCCGGTGAAGGTCAGCCGAGGCGGTTGTTCACGTGCGACCGACAACCGTGTTCAAGTCAGACCGATACGGCTGTTCAAGTGGACCGATACGCCCAGACAGGGCCTCTTCCGCGCTGTCACCCCACCAACCCGCGGAAGTCGCGGGCGTTCCGGACCGCCTTCCCCTCCGGATGGTTGTTGAAGAAGGCGAAGATCGCGGAGGTCTCCGAGGCCATGGCCGCGAGCCGGGGGACCCACTCCTTCAGTTCCTCGTCCGAATAGAGGTAGTTGTACCGCGCTCCGGCGCCGCGTCCTTCCTCGCCGCCCCACCACGACTCCTTGTTCCGGCCGTGAAAGCGGACGTACCCGACGGGCCCGGTGACCAGCGCGACCGGCGGCGGCAGGTTCGGCAGGCGCGGCTCGTCCACGCAGCACAGCGACAGCTTCAGGCCGCGCAGCCACTCGAGCCGTTCGGGTTCGAACCAGGCCTGGTGGCGGAACTCCACGACCGGCGGCGCCTCGGTGATCGCCCCGGCCAGCCGTTCCACGTACGCGGCGGCCTCCGGCGAGGGCTGAAACGAGTACGGGAATTGCAGCAGTACCGCGCCCAGTTTCCCCGCATCCCGCATCGGCTCGAGCGCCCGCTTGAAGAGGGGCAGCGTCCGCTCGGCGGCCTCCCCCCAATGATGCGTGAGGTCCTGGTGCGCCTTCACGACGAACGTGAATCCCGGCGGCGTGCGCGCCGCCATCCCCAGCATGACCTTCTGCGCGGGGATGCGGTAGTAGGTCGAGTTGACCTCGACGACGTTGAACTCCTTCGCGTAATACTCGAGGAACGCCCGCGGGGGCATGTCGTCCGGATAGAACGGCCCCTTCCACTCCACGTAAGAGAAGCCGGACGTTCCGATCAGGATGGGCATCGGCTCGAAGGAATTCCTACCAGCGGCTGAACGGCTGCGGCGGCGCCTCCACCTCCTGACCGGTCTTCAACGCCTCCTGCATCTTGAGATAGAGATAGTGGTCCTGCATCCCTTCCGCGCACGGATAGAAGGCCTTGCCCCCACGGGCCGACTCGGCCATCCGCAAGAGGCAATCCCCCACCGCGATCTCGTCGTCGGTCAGAGCCGCGCCCTCCAACGGATTGCGATAGACCCACCGTTCCCCGGCCTGGATGCCGCGCAACGACACGCCCGTCAAGATATCTTGATGATGCCGGGTGAGCCTGAGCGCGATCGGCGTTCCGGGTTCCGCGAAGGAGGTCACGGCGTCGCCGTTCAGCTCGCCGCGCTCCCCCCGGACCAGCCCCCGCCCCGCGCGGATCGCGCCGAAGTATTGGTCGCCCGTGAAATCGAAGACCGCGGTGCGCCCGCCGAAGTCGAGCAGCACGACGTCCTGCGCCGATTCCTTGATCTCCTCCTTCGCCGTCGGTCCCGCGCGACCGGGCCCCGCCACGATGGGAGCGCGGAACGTACGGCCCACGATGCGGCACGTCTCGCCCGTGACGCCCAGGAACCGCCGGATCAGGCTCAGGCCGTGATAGCCATGGCCGATGGACACCTGGGCGTGCGTGGCCTTCCCCAACGCGCCCCCGGCGACGACCGCGAGCTGCGCGGCGTGCTGCGGACGCAGGTGGTACTCCTCCGCCACCTGGACGTTGGCCTTGAGCCGCGTGAGGTCCGCATGCAGCGCGACGAGGCTCGCCAAGTCGGGCGCGGGCGGGGTCTCGGAGAGGGCCGGCATCTTCCGCTCCGCGAGCGTGCGCAGCAGGTCCGGATTCACCCCCCACGGCACGCTGGTCACGACGAATTCCGGGCGGGCCGCCAGCAGGTCGTCGAGCGTGGTGAAGCCCGGAATGTTCCACTCCTGCTTGACGGCGTCCGCCCGCTCCCGGGTGCGCGAGACGACGCCCGCGACCTCGAAGAGGTCCGGCCGCGCCCGCGCCACGCGCAGGTAGAACAGACACCGCCACCCCGATCCCACGAGCCCGAACCGGATGCGCTTCATGAACTCACAGCATAGCACCGCCATGCGCCTGCTATGATATGTACCAGGATACGTATCACAGGAGGCGACACGATGGACACCGCAAAGATCTTCACCACGGGACGCAGCCAAGCGGTGCGTCTCCCCAAAGAGTACCGATTCGACGCCACCGAGGTCATGATCAAGAAGGTCGGCGATGTCGTGATGCTCTACCCGCGCGGGAAGGAATGGGACATCATGCTGGACGCCCTCTCTCGATTCACCCCTGACTTTCCGCCTGATCGGAACCAGCCTAAGCACGTCGACCGCCGGCGCAAGTTGTGATCGAGAGGCTCCTCGACACCGACACCTGCATCCACGTCCTCCGCCGGCGATCAGGTCCGGTCGTGGACAGACTCACGACACACGCCGCCGACTCGATCGGCATCTCCTCGATCACGCTTGCCGAACTGCAATACGGCGTCGCGAAAAGCGGGACCCCCGCGGCCAATCGAATCCATCTCGCCGAGTTCCTTACTCCTTTCGGCCTGGTCCCGTTCGGCGGGAGTGCCGCGGCCGCTTACGGCCGCCTCCGTGCGGAACTCGAGTCGGCGGGAACTCCCGTGGGTCCGCTCGACATGCTCATCGCCGCGCACGCGCTGGCGCTGGGCGTCATCCTGGTCACCAACAACGTCCGCGAATTCGGCCGCGTGCGGGGCTTGTCGGTGGAATCCTGGCTCAGGTAGTTCAGACCTGCGGGGGCGCTACAAGGACTGCGAGGCCATCCGCTTGGCAATCCCCCGGATGCCCGCCTCGATGTCTTCGACCGTCTTGCCTGAGGCCTCATCAGCGAACGTCGCCTTGCCGGATTCGACGTTCACGACGCGCACGTTCACGAAGTACTTGCCGAGAAGCTTTCCGCAGTTTCCGACAATCATCCTCTGAACATTGAGGAGTTTGCCGAGCTTCACGGCACATTCCTGCGTCGTGCAGCCCGTCTGCTGGAAGGCCTGTTCCGCCAGCACCTTGTCCATGTTCTTCTTCTCGACGACGTTGAACATGCCGGACTTCACCAGTTCCCCGCGGAGCAGATTGGCGATGACCGAGGCGTCAGAAGAAGAGACGCCATCGGCCTGAAAGTCTGACACCGCAACATTCGGAATCGCCGTGGCCCTGGACATAACGCTTGATCGGCGTCCCGAACCGGCTTGACCCGCAAGTTGAACGTGCCCGGGATGCTCTCTGGAAGCGAAACTGTGGACGCATAGCGAATCTCGCGCATCGGGCCGCAGCCTGCAAAGCCGAGAACGAGTGCTCAACAGACGGTTGCAGTCGCGAGGATCGTCGGGACTTGTCGAGGACGCCGCACGGTTGCGATTATCCCGGAGCGAGGGCGTGTCGGCGAGTCACTGATCATAAGGGGGAGAGTTACTACCGGCCCCGAGCTTTCCGGGCATGCGACAGGGGAATCAGCCGGTCGACGAACAATGCGATACCGAACACGATGAGGGCCAACAGGCCGGTCAGAAACACGTAC
>CAYHEI010000396.1:0-1236 GCA_964355385.1 uncultured bacterium
CGTATGGGCGCCAACTTCGAGAAATCCTACCAATCCATCCTCCGCCGCCTTTCCGCTCGTGGCCGCGGCGATCCTTCCGCGTTCCGAACTCGCGCTACGCGGGGTGGGGGTCAATCCCACGAAGGCCGGCCTCCTCGAGGTCCTGCTGCGGATGGGCGCGAATCTCTCCGTCGTGAACGAGCGGGAGGAGGACGGCGAGCCGGTCGCGGACCTCGTGCTCAAGGGCGGGGCCCCCCTGAAGGGCGTGCGCGTCGGCGGCGACCTCGTGCCCCGGCTGATCGACGAGATCCCCGCGCTCGCCGTGGCTGCGTGCTTCGCCGAGGGCGTGACGGTGATCCGCGACGCCGGCGAGCTGCGTTTGAAGGAATCCGACCGGATCGCGGCGATGGCGCGCGAGCTCGGGCGCCTCGGCGCGAAGGTGGGTGTCCTGCCCGACGGCCTCGCGATCGAGGGAGGCGCGGCGCTGAAGGGCGCGCCGGTCGAGAGCCACGGGGACCATCGCGTGGCGATGGCGCTCGCGGTGGCGGCCCTCGCCGCCGAGGGCGAAACCACGATCGCGGACACCGCCTGCGTGGACACTTCCTACCCCGGGTTCTTGGCCGATCTCCAGGCGCTGGTGAGGGGATGAAGGTGCCGGGCCCGCTGATCACGGTGGACGGTCCCGCCGCATCGGGCAAGAGCACGGCGGCGCGCCGGCTCGCGGTCGCGCTGGGCGTGCCCTACCTCTACACCGGCGCGCTGTACCGCGCGGTGACCTGGCTGGCGCTGCGCCGAGGCGTCCCGCTCGAAGACGCGCGACGGATGACCGTGGTCGCGCGCGGCATGCGCTTTCGCACGCGCCTGACCCGCGACGGGCGCGCCCGTCATCTCGTCGGGCGTCTCGACGTCACGGAGGAGCTCGCGGCGGAGGAGATCTCCCGGATGACGGCCGCCGTCACCGCGTTTCATCTGCCCGTGCGGGCGGCGTTGGTCGCGCGCTCGCGCCGTGCCCTGACCCGGCGCGGGCTGGTGGCCGAAGGGCGCGATTGCGGGTCCGTGATCTTTCCCGATGCGCCGTTCAAGATCTTTCTCACGGCTTCGCTTGACGAGCGGGCCCGACGCCGTTGGCAGGAGCTGCGAGGCGCGGGGAGCCCGGCCCCCCTGGCCGTGGGGGGGGGGGGGCAGGGCCCCCCCCCGCCGGGGGACCCGGGGCGCGCCCCCCGGGGGCGGGGGGCCGGCCCCAGGCCCCGGGGGGGG
>CAYHEI010000396.1:1246-3556 GCA_964355385.1 uncultured bacterium
GGCGTGCCGCGGGGGCCGGCCGCGGTGGGCTGGCGGGGGGGGGGGGGGGGCGCCCGGCCCCCGGGGGGGGGGCCGGGGGGCCCCCCCCCCCCCGCGACCGTGAAGACCGGGCTCGGCCCGTCGGAGCCGTGCGCGCCGAACCTGACGCCTGGATCGTGGACAACACGGGGCTCCAGCCCGAGGACACCCTCGCGCGGATGCTGCGCAGGATCACGGGGCGTGCTGTATAGGCTGTTCCACATCCTCGCCTGGCCGTTCGCCCGGTGGCGGCTGCGCTTCGCCGCCCGGGGGACGCGGCACGTCCCGGCGACCGGGGGAGTCATCCTCGCGGCGAACCACGCGAGCTTCGCGGACCCGATTCTGATCGGGTGCGCGGTCACCTCCCGCCCGATCTTCTTCATGGCCAAGGAGGAGCTCTTCCGCGTCCCCGTGTTCGGGTTCGTGATCAGGCTCGTCAACGCCCTCCCGATCCGCCGAGGGGGGGTCAACCGCCGGGCGCTCGAGGAATTCGCCGGGCTGACGCGGGACGGCAGCCGGGCGCTGCTGGTCTTTCCGGAGGGGACGCGCACGACGGATGGGAGCCTGGGACCCGCCAAACGGGGCGTGGGGGCGCTCTGCCGGGCGGCCCGGGTTCCCATCATCCCCACGCTGATCCTGGGGACGTATGAGCTGTGGCCCCGCTGGCGGCTCTTTCCGCGCTGGCGGGGGCGGATTGAAGTCCGTTTCGGCGCTCCGGTACAATGGTCGGACGACGAGCTGAACGCTTCTGGGGATCCCAGCGGCGCGCTGGCCACGCTGATCATGAAACGCATATCGCAGTTGCACGCCAGGTATGACCCACCCGTGGGGTTTGGGGCGGGTTCCGGGGCTTTTCTCCGGCGGCCGACCGCGGTCGCGGGGGGGCCGGGGGACGAGGCGCGCGACGGGCGATCAACGTATGTCGAATCTCGGTGACGGGGTGACCGGAGGAATGGAAATAACGCTCGACGCGACCGAACAGGGCGCGCTGGAAGAGCAGATGATGCAGTCCGCCCTCCACGACGTGGAGGAAGGCGAGCTGCTCAAGGGGCACGTGGTGGCCATCGGGCCGGCCGAGGTCGTCGTGGACATCGGCTACAAGTCCGAGGGCGTCATTCCCTTGGCGGAGTTCCTCGGCGCGGGCGGAGCGCCGACCGTGAAAGTCGGCGACGACGTCTACGTCTACATCGAGCGCAAGGAAGGCAACGACGGCGAGGTCGTGCTCTCCTACGCCAAGGCCGAGCGGATGCGGACGTGGGAGAAGGTGCTGGCCGCGTTCGAGAAGCAGGCGCCGATCGACGCGGTCGTCCTGCGCCGCGTGAAGGGCGGGCTCATGGTGGACCTGGGAGGCGTCGAGGCCTTCCTGCCCGGCTCGCAGGTCGCCCTCAAGACGGTGTCGAATCTCGACCAGTTCGTCGGCCAGACCTATCCGGTCCTCATCATCAAGCTCAACCAGCGCCGGTCGAACGTCGTGGTGTCGCGGCGCGTCCTGATGGAAGGGGAGTACGCGCGCAAGCGCGAGACGCTCATGGCCGATATCGCCCCGGGGCAGCTCCGCAAGGGCGTGGTCAAGACGCTGACCTCGTACGGCGCCTTCGTGGATCTGGGCGGGCTCGACGGCCTGCTCCACGTGACCGACATGAGCTGGGGACGCGTGTCCCACCCGTCGCAAATCGTGAAGCCCGAGGAGGAGATCGAAGTCATGATCCTCGCGGTCGATCGCGAGAAAGGGAAAGTCTCGCTCGGCCTCAAGCAGCGCGGGAGCGATCCGTGGAGCGACGTGGAGCAGCGCTACGCCGTCGGCAAGACGTACCAGGGGGTCGTGACGACGCTCGCGGATTACGGCGCGTTCGTGCAACTCGAGGACGGCGTGGAGGGGCTCGTACACATCTCGGAGCTCGCCTGGGGCCGGAAGCTCAAGCACCCGTCGGAGGCCGCGCAATCGGGCGCGACGGTCACCGTGAAGGTCCTCAACCTCGATCCGAAGGGGAAGCGCATCTCGCTCTCGATCCGCCAAGCCGAGTCGGATCCCTGGGAGAAGATCGCGGACCGCTACCCGGTCGGCGCCAAGCTGCAAGGCACCGTCCGGGGCGTCGCCGAGTTCGGCGCGTTCGTGGAAGTGGAGGACGGGATCGAAGGCCTGGTGCACATCTCGGATATGGGCTGGTCGAAAAAGGTGCGGCAGGCGAGCGAGTTGGTGACGAAGGGGGACAAGGTGGACGTCGTCGTGCTCGGGACCGACCGCAGATCGGAAGAGCGTCGTGTAGGGAAAGAGTGTAGATCTCGGTGGTC
>CAYHEI010000397.1:0-730 GCA_964355385.1 uncultured bacterium
GGCGGCGGCGGCCGCGACGATCCCGGCGAGCGCGGCCAGGCGCGCGCGAGCCGGGCCCCGGCAGACCAGCAGACCGGCGGCCGCGAACGCCCCGGTGTACTTCGTCCCGCACGCGAGGCCCGCAAAGACGCCGGCCAGGACCGCCCGCCGGGCGGAGCCCAATCCCCGGAACGAGTCGAGGTGCGCGACGCACAACGCGACCAGCCATGCGACGGCGAGATCCACGTACGCCGTCCCCGCCAAGTGGAGCCCAAGCGGCAGCCCCAGCCACAGCAGCGCGGAGCCGCACGCCGCCGCCCCGCCGACGGGGAGCGCCGCGAGGTACAGCGTACGCGCGCCCAGCAGCCAGCACGCCGCGTGCTGCAGCTTCGGCAGCCGGTCGCCGCCCCCCAGCGCGAGCGCCAGGAGGTAGTGCATCTCGGTCAGGGCCGGGTAGCCGGTGAACGGGCTGTCCGCGAGCAGCACATGCTTGTGCTCGAACAGGTACGTTTGCGGCACGCGCAGGTGGTACACCATCGCGTCCCACGAGCCCTCCGGCGCGAACACGGCGGGCAGCGCGACGACGACCGGCGCGATCATCGCCCAGCGCCACGACGGGAGGTGTTCCGCGATCCCCGCGGCGCGGGGATCGCGCGCCGGCCAACGCAGAGCCCACGTACCCCGCCCTGTTAACCAAAACCAAACCCAAAAAAAAGAAAAACCGACGGGTTGGAAAAAATTTATATAAAAG
>CAYHEI010000397.1:740-3556 GCA_964355385.1 uncultured bacterium
TGGTTCCGGTTGTGCCGCGGTGGGCGCTGCCTCCCCCCGGGGGGGGGGGGGCGCGCGGGGTGCGGGGGCTGGGCGCGGGCCCCGCGGCCTTGTTCGCAAAGACCATGCCGATCCGGCGAATGGAAGCGCCGCCGCGAGCCCCCCCAGGGTCGATGGAAAAAGGAGACCGCAAAGCCCTCCGCCGAGCACCGCCGTGCCCAGCAGGCCGAAGCCCAGTCCCAACTCCGTCACGCCCCGCAGCCGGTCGCCCGCGCCCCCGGCGCGCAGCCAGCGGGCCGCGGGCCGTCCCCACCCCGCCAGCGCCGCCAGCCAGACTCCGAGCCCGGCGAGCGCGAGCCCGTGGCCGCCCAGCGCCGCGATCATGTCCATACGATACAGGAGCCCGCGGGGTCGCCGGGACGACCGGTGCGGGATGTAGACTTGAGGGCATGCGCGACCGGCTGTCCCCGTCGGCGGAACGGCTCGTGTTCGGTGCATGGCTCGCGCTTGGAGCGTGGCTCCTCACCCGGCTTGCACCGCACGCGGCAGAGGCCCGCGCGCTGGCGCTCGGGTGCCTGGACATCAACCTCCCCGCGCCCGGATTCATTGCGCTGGGCCGCGCGCTCCGTTTCTACGGTGTGCCCCTTGTCTTCGCCGTCCTGCTCCTCCTCACCTGCGCCCGCGCCGGCGCACGCGCCCTCGGCGCGCTGGGCGGACGCTGGCTCGGCGGGCTCGACCGCGCCTGCGTCGCGCTCATCCTCGGCTGGGCGGCGGCCAGCCTGGCGCTCTTGGCGCTGGCGCTCGTCGGCTTGTTCTTCCCCCCGGTGCTCATCGGCGCGTGCGCCACGCTGGCGGCGGCCGGATCGCCCGTGCGGTTCACGCGCCGCGGCGCGAACGCGGCCGGCGGCGCGGCCTGGCGGCTCGCGGCGGCCCTCGCCGCGCCGGCGCTCTGCGCGGCCCCGCTCGCCTTGCTTCCCGGCGCGTGCGTGGACTCCCTGTTCCAGCACCTCGCGCTGCCGGACCTATTCCTGCTGGTCCACCGCTTCCCGGACGAGGGGATGGGCATCGAAGCGCACCTGCAAGTGATGACCGAGATGCTCAACGTGTTCTCGGTCATGCTCGATCACGACGGGCTCGCGGCCGTCGTGGCCGCGGTGCCCTTCCTGGCCGGGCTGGTCATGGCGTCAGCCTGGATCCGGCAGCTCGCCGGTCCAGCGGCGGCCGCCCTCGGAACGGGGCTCGCGCTGACGCTCACCTGGACCGTCTGGACCTTCCTCGGCGGCAAGAACGACCCGGCGGCGGCCGGCATCATCCTCGCCGCCGTCATCTGCCTGGAGCGCGGCGCGCATCGCCCGGCCGCGCTCTGCTGGGGCGTCGCCTGCGCGGTGAAGTACAACGGCTTCTTCCTCGCGGTCCCCGCGACGCTCTGGCACGAAGCCTCCCGGCTGCGGCGGCGCGGCCGCGCGTGGAGACCGGATCCGGCGTGGCTCGGGCTCCTGCTCCTCCCGCTCCTGCCCTGGATGACGGAGAACTGGCTCTTCCGCGCCGACCCGCTCTGGCCCAATCCCTTCTGGCCGTTCGACGGCTACCTGGACGGCCGGGCGTCCCGCGAGGGGCTGCGCCTGCTCATGGGGCCGCGCCCTCCCGCCGGACGCCTGCTGGACGGCGTCGCGCGCGCGTGGCGGGAGGCTCAGCCCGCGCTGCTCTTCGCGCTGGTCCCCGCCGTTTGGTTCGGCCGCCGCCTCCCGCCCGCCTGGAAGCGCGCCGTGTGGCGGACGGCCGCCGCGCTCGCCTTCCTCGCCCTCGGCGTGCGGTTCGAGGCCGAACGGCTCTCGCTGCCCTGCCTCCTGCTGCTCGCGCTGCTCGCCGGCGCGCCGCTCGGCGCCGCGCTCGGAGGCGCGTCGCGCGGCGTGCGCGCGCTCCTCCTCGCGCTCCTCGCCGCCCTGGCCTGGCTGCAGGTCGCGCACGGCGTCGCGGGCGCCGGAATCGACCCGCCGGAAGCGGCGCGGGTGCTGCTCGGGGCCGAAACGCCCGCCGCATACCGGGCCCGGCGCCTCACGACGTACGCCGAGGCCGGCGCGGCGCTGGATCGCCTTCCCGGCGTGCGATCCGTGCTCCTTTGCGGGGACAACCGACGCTACCGTTTGCACGGCCGCGTGCGCGTGGACGAAGCCTACGGGCGCAGCGCCGCCTGGGCGCTCGCCCGGGACAGCGCGGACCCCGCCCGCATCGCGATCCGCCTGCGGCAGCGCAACGTGACGCACGTCGTCGAGAACTTCGTCACCGAGGAGTTCCCCCATCCGGAATCGGCGCCCTTCGCGTGGGAGGCGCCTCAATTGCGGACCTGGGCGGCGTTCGTCGGCCGCCACCTCCGGCCCGCGGCCCTCCCCGTCCACGTGGACCATCCGAACGGCGGTTTCTACGTCTACGCCGTGTCGCGGGCTTCGTTACGCCCCGCCGCGTTCCTGCACACGCTTCCGGGCATCGACACGGTCCTCCTCGACCTCCACGAACCGATGGTCCTGCGCGGCGATCCCGTGGAAGCGCTGCGGCGCGCGCGGACCTACGCGACGGCGTTCCCCCACGTCGGAACGTTTCAGGTCGCGTGCGGCCTCTTGGCGGCGCGGACCGGCGACTGGAAAGCCGCCTACGGCTGTCTGCGGCCGGGTGTACGGGCGGGGATGGTGGGCGACGGCAACGTCCTCGCGTTCGGCCTCGCCGCGTTCCACCTCGGACGGTTCGACGAGGCGGTCGCAAGCCTGGAGCGGGGCATGGCGCTCTCGCCCGACCGCGCGGCCGCGACGACGCCCCTGCTGCTCCGGGCCCGGGCGGAGGCG
>CAYHEI010000398.1:0-3554 GCA_964355385.1 uncultured bacterium
TCTCCGCGACGGCGAGGTGGTACACCCCGCCGTCGCGGAGGCGTTAAGAAGCTAGGGCGCCGCTACTTCTTCGCGGGCGCGGCCCCGCCGCCGAAGCGGCGCGTCCAGACGAGGTTCAGGCCGAATTCGATCCCGCCGGATGACACCGTCGAGGTCTGCGGATTCGCGATCCCGGAAAGCGAGGTCTTGTAGGTGGTCTCGTTGCCCATCCCGATCGTCGTCGAGTTCCAGCTGATGGGCACTTCAGCGCCGATGGAATCGGAGCCCGAGAGCGCGAAGGACGCGCCCGGAGTGATCCTCATCGTGAACACCGCCACCGTGCTCGCACCGTACGCCAGAGATCGGCCGGTTTCGACCCAGCCCGCCCCTCCCTTATTCGATGTATACGTAACGTTTGCCGTGGCCGGATTGTCCCACAGGATATCCAGGGTCTCGACCTGCCACGCCACCAGCGTCGCTCCCAGCCCCAGACCCAGCGAGGCGTTGATCGAGCCCATGGGATTCACGTACAGCGCCTTGACCAGCAGCGGCACGCTCGTCAGCTTGTAGGTCGTCGTGTCGCCCTCGTCCGGATGCGCCGTTCCCGCCGGCGGAACGTAGCGCATCGTCTCGTCGAACGTGTGACCCCCCAGCGGAAGCCCCACGCCCGCCTCCAGCCCGATCGCGAGCGCGTCGGAGGGCGTCATGAGCCCGCCCGCCACCTGCGACAGGGATTCGGTACCCAGATACGCCTGCGTCTGCCAGATGCCATGGCTCTGGGCGCTCAGCGTCGTGGCCGTGGGCACCAGCGAATTGGTCTCGATGAAGTTGTGGGTGCCTCCGCCCATTCCGATACCGACCTTCACGGTCGCCGCGTCCGCGCCCACGGCCAGCACGAGCGCCGCTCCGGCGCCCAACGCCATTGCTCTCAGCATGTTTCTGTCCTCCTGGCGCCCGCCGCGAACGCGGCGAGCGAATATGTCGTGATTGAAACCCGGAGTCCATTGTACCCTTGCCGTCCGCCGGATGCTCGCTCGGGGTATACTGGCCGGCATGCGGATCAAACAGTCGATCTCCTACTGGTGCTTCAACCGGCCGGACCTACCGTTCATGAAGTTGTGCCAGGAGGCCAAGCGCATCGGCTACGACGGCTTCGAGATGGTCCCGGAGGACCACTGGGAGGTCGCCCGGTTCGCCGGCCTGAAGATCGTCACCATGGCGGGCCACGAGTCCATCGCGGACGGCCTGAATCGGCCGGATCACCACGACCGGATCGAGCGCGAGCTGCGGGTGTCCATCGACACGGCCGCCGCCCACCAGATCCCCTGCGTCATCTGCTTTTCCGGGAACCGCGCCGGGCTGGACGACGCCACGGGGCTGGCCAACACCGTGGCGGGCCTCAAGCGCGTCGCCGGCCACGCGGAAGAGAAGGGCGTGACGCTGGTGCTCGAGCTGCTCAACAGCAAGGTGGATCACAAGGATTACATGGCCGACCGCACCGCGTGGGCCGCGGCGGTCGTCCGCGCCGTGGGGTCCCTGCGGGTGCGCCTCCTCTACGACATCTACCACATGCAAGTCATGGAAGGGGACGTCATCCGGACGATCCGGGACAACGTGGAATTGATCGGCCACATCCACACCGCGGGCAACCCCGGCCGGCACGAACTCGGCGCCGATCAGGAGTTGAACTACCCGGGCATCATGAAGGCCATCGCCGCCAGCACGTTCTTCGGCCACGTGGGCCAGGAGTTCGTCCCCACGGGCGACCCCCTCGCGGCCCTGGAGGCGGCGTTCAAGCTCTGCGATGCCGGGTGAATGGTAAGATAGCCAAAACGCGGGCGTAATTCAGTGGCAGAATGGCAGCTTCCCAAGCTGCACGTCGGGGGTTCGATTCCCCCCGCCCGCTCGCCCTCGTTTCGAGTTCCCCTGCGCGCATCTTCCAGGCAGTCCTGCCCCGTCTGGACATTCGACGTCCCAGACGCTCATTTCGGTCGCCGGTCGGCAGCGAAGCGGGAGAAGACGTGCCCGACTTCGGGAATGGACTCCCGTGTCCGACGTCGCTGGCGCAGATGGACCGGGGTTATTCGCCAACGGTACCGGTGGCGGGAGGAGCTGTGACTTGGTGCCCCACCCATGTGACCACGACCTCTGCCAGCTCAAGGGCATCCTTGAAGTCGGTCTCCGAGATTCCGCGGGGAAACCCCGGATAGCGAGCAGCCGTCGCGTAGTCCGTGAGATCGTCCGCCTTCTTGATATTCTCCGGAATCGAGACCCCGCCCCTTCCCAGGAGGGCCAAGAGCTCGCCAATGCTGTGAGTCTTGGGGAACTCGATCCCCTTGTGCAGGAGGAGGGCCTTGATCGCCTTCTCCGCCGCTTGCTCGGCGTCATAGCAGACATCCTCCCACAGGACCTCCGCAGGCTTGGGCGCACGGGCACGCGCGAGATTGCTTCTGGCGTGGGTCATCCAGTCGGCGGGCGTACCTGCCTCCCCCGCGCTACCGGGCATACACCGCTCTTCCCTCGCGAAGTGCCGGGCGGTAGATAAAGCCGATCGTGTCCTTGTGCTTCGCCAGGTAGCCCGGCGTCACCACGATGATCTCCTTGGCGGTTCCGACGGCCACACCCTCGAGCCCTCGCCTGATACTCCGCGCTTCCGCCAGTTCGTCGTCGCATTCCTTCACGACCAGAAAATCGAGATCGCTGTCCGGCCCCATCTCGCCGCGCACAGCGGAACCGAAGAGGATTACCCTCTCCGGCGCCGCCGTTTCGACGATCCTGCGGACGATCTCATCCACCGTCCGAGCGTCGGGCCCGCTGGTCACTCCAGTGTTCATTCGTTCCTGCATGTCTCAAGGATAGCACCACCGAAGCGTCGCCCTCGCGGCCGACACCTTGCAGGCAGATTCTTGAAGCCTGCACGAGTCCATGGCCAGTTTCCCGGTTTGAGGTAGAATCAGACGCGGAAGCAGACGGTCAGCTTCCCAAGCTGCACGTCGGGGGTTCGATTCCCCCCGCCCGCTCGGATTCATGACCCAGTCGCTCGACATGGTGAGCGCCCACGCGCGGGACCTCCGGAAGGACTTCCCCCGCAGCCCGCGTGACACCGCGATCGGGGGGTTCGTGATCGCGGCGCGCGCGCTCGACAAGTGCCGCGCGTTCCTCTGCGGCACGAATGGCGAGTACAACTGGAACTGCCCGCTCGACAAGCGCTTCTTCGAGTTCGCGGGCATCGACGCGCAAGCCTTCCAGGAGTACACCGCCACGGGCGCGGACGACGAGGCCGTCTCGGCCTGGGTGCTCTCCAAGACGGCGAAGACGCGGGAAGAGATCGTCCTCTGGAACAACAAGGAGCGGGACCGCCGGCTTTCCGACCTCTCCCCCAAGTCCCAGATCTACATGGAGGACTACATCAAGAAGCATCTCCCGCCGGGCCGCCCGGTCTACGTTTACTTCGACCTCTACGACCTGGAGGAGCGCCGGATCTAGTTTCCTCGAGGAGCGTCGGGCCGGAGAGGCTTCTCGGACGCGGGTCCGACCTCGGCTCGTGGAACTCGCCGTGCTCCGGCCCTGTTGTG
>CAYHEI010000399.1:0-3517 GCA_964355385.1 uncultured bacterium
CGTCCGACATTCCCAGCAATTCGGGCGCGGACTGCCCGGTGACCAGCAGCACGAGGCGGCCGACGGGATTCGCCGACCGCTTGCAGTAGTCCAGCAATTCGTCCCAGGTCTCGTAGCGTTGCTTCACGGCGTCCTGCTTGAACGCGCTCAGGAGGTCGCGAAAGGGCTCCAGCGGGAGGTTGCGCCGCTTGATCGCGTCGCCCAGCGCGAGGAAGACGGGGTGCTCCGACGGCTGGTGCCAGCAGGTCTCGAGCCGTTTCTCCCACCCCTCGAGCAGCTCCAGGCGCTTCCCGTCGTAGGCGGGCTCGTCCGCGAAATCGTCCGCGATCCGCGCGAAGGCATAGATCGCGTGAATGTCCGGACGCGCGTCCTTGCGCACGCCGAAGCGCCCGACGGGGAAGTTCTCGTAGTGCGCCAGCGCCACGCGCCGGCACACCTTCCGCGCCGCCTTCAGCGCCTTGTCCGCGGCGGTCACGTGAACGGGTTCTCGAGTTTGACGCCGCACCCCACGAAGTCTCGGACATTCCTCGTCACCAGCGTCATGCCGTTCATCGCGGCGGTCGCCACGATCAGCATATCCGCGGGCGAGCACGTGCGGCCCGCCAGTCGCCGCTCCGCCCGAAGGCCGCCTGCACGCCGAGCGATTTCCTCGGTGACCGGAAGCACGTCAATCCGGCTGCGCAGCGCGGCATGCCATCGGCGCTCGAGATGCGGCTGCGGCCGCACGGCGAGGCCGTAGGCCATCTCCTCGATGGTCACCGCGCTGAGGACGAACCGTTCGTTGCGGGCCAGCCACCCGAGGACCCCGACATTCGGCGCGGAACGCAGGAGCTCCGAAACGACGTTGGTGTCAGCGAGCGCGGCGGGCAAGGACTTTGAGAAAGGGGTTCGGCCGATCGCGCCGCTTGGTGACGGGGAGCACCCAGCCGGTTTCCGCGGCGATGCGCCGCATCTCCGCGAACATCTCCGAAAGGCTCGGCGGCTCCCCGGTGACGACGGCGGCGCCGGCGCGCCGCCAAGACTCCGGATCGACCACGACCGCGCGCAGCCGGCGGCGATGGTAGATTTCCTGGGGTGCGCTCTCGGCGGCCTTCAAGAGGCCGGCGAACTGTGCCCGGGCGCGCCCGACCGTCCAACGAGGAACGGCGGATCGATCCGTCGCTTTCATATGTACATGTTATCCGCTCGTCTTGTACAAGTCAACGCTCGCGCTCACGGCCGCTTGAACGGGAGCGGGGGCCAGTCGAGCTTGTTGAGGGGGCCGCCCATGAGGTGGAACTTCCCCTCGGGCATGTCCGCCGGCAGCGGACAGACGAGATACGCCCCCTCCCGCGCGAGGTCCTTGAGCATGTGCACGCCCTTCGCGGGGCCTTTCTCCCCGATGATCTCGATCCGGCCGCCCTCGGCGGCCCAGTGCTCCGGCGCCCAGAGGCGGATTCCGCCTGCGCAGACCGCCCACGCGCACGACGCGAGCGAAACCTCGAAGCGCAGGTGCGCCTCCCCCGGCGCGGGCGCGACGCCCTCGAAGATCAGCGACGGGTTGGGCTTGGGGACGTTCACGACCACGGCGAAGGGCTCGTACGGCATGTCCTTGAACCACGCCTCCCCGGAGCCGTCGGTCTTGCCGCGCTTGAGCAGCTTGTCGCCCGCGCGCAACTCCACCTCGAGCGCCGCCCGGGCCACCCGCCAGCTCTCGGATTTCACCGCGACGCAGACGTCCTGCGTATCGCTCACGACGAACGGGTATTTCGCCGGCGCGCCCGCGTGCCCCGCCCCGTCCACGGCCGTGACCGTCAGCTCGTACGAAGCCGGCTCGAGCCCCGCCAGGGCGACGGAGCGCTCCGGGGTCGTGCCGGCCTTGTCCTTCTTCATCCCCAACATCGTCTGCCGCATGAGCGAGTATTGGTACTCGCGAATGCCGGAGAGGTCCGCGGGTTCCTCCCATTGGAACACCCCGTCCCGCGCGCGCGTCCGACGAGGCGCGGAGGGGTGCGTGGCCGAACGAACGGCGGGAGCCGGCGGCGGCGCGGTGTCCACCCGCACGCGCGCGTGCACCGGCTCCGTCGCGAGCCCCGCCGACTCGGTCACGCTCACGACGTGAAGCCACCACTCTCCCGGGCCCGGCGCCGCCACCTTCACGAGCCCGGGCGCGGCGGCGAACCCCGCCGCCTTCGACGGCTGCGTGGCCGGCTTGTCGTCCAGCAGCATCCAGTATTCCTGCTTCCCCGCTCCGCCTTCCGCGGGCATGACGCTGAACCGGACGTCGAGACTCGCGTACCAGCGGTCGGGGTCCGGATGGCTCTGGCAGATGACGAGCGGCGGGCGGACGGCGGGGTCCACCTGGACCCGCCGGGTCGCGGGCGCACTCCTATTGCCTGCATGATCCACCGCCACGGCCGCGACCGTCCAGGCTCCCTTGCCCAGGGCCAGCGCCGCCGCGCCGCCGGACACGGGCTTGAGCGCCGCCAGCGCGGCTCGCTCGTCCGCGCCGTATCCGAGCAGGATCTCGGCGACGCCGGACGCGTCGTCCTTGGCCTCGGCGCGCACGTCCACCGTAGCGTCGGCGTACCACACGTCCGGCTTGGGATGCCGCGGCAGTTCCAGTTGCGGAGTTGAAGCCATGCTGTCCACGCGCAGGGCGAAGGCCGCGGGGGCCGACCGATTCCCCACGCGGTCCTCCGTCACGACGCGCACGATCCAGTGCCCGTCGTCCGGCACGCCGAACGAAAGCGGGGACGCGGCGGCCTCCGTCCACCCGGACGCGGGGCCGGGATCGTCGTGCTCCCGGGCAACGCTCCACCGGTACCCCTTGACGCCCGAAACCTCCACCGGCGCGTCCCATTCCAGCGTGACGGCGCGGGACCGCTGCCACTCCTCCGCGTCGGGATGAGAGGACGAGCGCAAGGCCGCCGGGGGCTCCGCTTCGGCATCCACCCGAATCGTGAGGCGCGCGGGCTCGGAGTGGTTGCCCGCGCCGTCCTGGGCCGCCACGGCGAGGTCCCACACCCCGTCCCACGGCAGCTCGACGGTCCACTCGGGCTCCTCCCGCCAGCTTCCCGCGGTGATCTCGAGGGGCTCGTCGCCCTTTTTGTTCATCGTCCAGAAGCAGCCGGTGACGCCGGAGACGTCGTCCCGGGCCGCGGTGCGGACCGTCACGTGGCGCTCCCGGATCCACTCGCCGGCGGCGGGAGCGCCCGACGCCGTGACGGCGGAGACCTCGATCGCCGGCGGCTGGCGGTCGATCGCCAGCTTGACGTGCGCGGCGTCGGCGCTGAGGTTCCCCGCCGCGTCGAGCGTGCGGACGTGCAGGTGCCAGATCCCGTCGTCCAAGTCGTCGAGATCGAGCTCGGGGCAAGCCGCGAACGCGGCGCCGGCGGGGTCGGGCAGCGTTCCCGGCTCGCGGTCCAGCGTCCAGCGATACCCCTGCGGCTCGCCGGAGGCCTCCTCGGGCGCGCGCCAGTACGCCATGACGGCCCCGGACCGCAGCCACCCTCCCTCGCCCGAGGGCTCGATCACG
>CAYHEI010000400.1:0-3514 GCA_964355385.1 uncultured bacterium
CCGGCACGTCGGCGCTGCACCTCGCGCTCCTCGCCGCGGGGGTCGGGCCGGGGGACGAGGTCGTGACGACCCCGCACACCTGGATCTCGACCTCCTGGGGCGTGTCCTATTGCGGCGCGACGCCGGTCTTCGCCGACGTGGACCCCGTCACCGGGAACCTGGACCCCGCGGCGGCGGAGCGCGCGATCACGTCGAAGACCAAGGCGCTCCTGCCCGTGGACCTCTACGGAAATCCATCGGATTGGGCCGCGTTCGAGGCGCTCGCGGCGAAGCGCGGGCTCGCGCTCGTGGAGGACGCGGCGCAGGCGCACGGCGCGGCGTACCGGGGGCGTCCGGCGGGCTCGTTCGGGCGGATCGCCTGCTTCTCGTTCTACCCCGGCAAGAACCTGGGCGCGGCGGGCGAGGGAGGCGCGACGGTCGCCGACGACCCGGCGCTCGCGGAACGGATGCGGCGGCTGCGCGATCACGGCCAGTCGCGGAAGCACCGGCACGAGGAGATCGGCTACAACTACCGGATGGAAGGCCTCCAGGGGGCCGTCCTCGGGGTGAAGCTCCGCCACCTGGCCGCCTGGACCGCGGCGCGGCGCGCGGCGGCCGCGCGCTACCACGCCGCGCTGGCGGGGATTCCCGGCGTGGTCCGGCCCGCGGCGACGCCGGGCGCGGAGCCGGTTTGGCACGTCTACGCGATCCGCGTCCCGGAGCGCGACCGCGTCGCCGCCGCGCTGGAAGCCGCGGGCGTGAGCACGGGGGTCCACTACCCCGTGCCGGTCCACCTCCAGCCCGCCTACGCGTTCCTCGGCCACCGGCCCGGGGCGTTCCCCGCCGCCGAACGGTTCGCGGCGGAGTGCCTCTCGCTGCCGATCTTCGCGGAGATCACGCCCGAGCAGATCGACTTCGTCGCCGCGGCGCTGCGCCGCGCCGTCGGAGGCTGAATGGCCGGATTGCCGCTCGTGACGGGCGGGGCGGGGTTCATCGGGTCCGCGCTGGTCCGGGAGCTCGCCGCGCGCGGCCCGGTGCGGGTGCTCGACGATCTCAGCACGGGGAAGGCCGCGAACCTGACGGGCGTCGCGGGCGCCGAGCTCGTCCGGGGCTCGATCCTGGACGAGCCCGCGGTCGCGCGCGCGCTGGAGGGCGTGGACACCGTCTATCACCTCGCGTGCCGCGGTGTGCGGCACTCGATCGCCCATCCGGTCGAGAATCATCACGTGAACGCGACCGGGACGATGCTCCTGCTCGAGGAGGCGCGACGGCGGCGAATCCGCCGGTTCGTGCACGTGAGCTCGAGCGAGATCTACGGCACCGGCGTTCGGGTGCCCATGGACGAGGAGCACCCGGCGCACCCGCACACCGCGTACGGGGCGTCGAAGCTGGCGGGCGAGGCGTACGCGCGCGCGTACCATCGGACCTACGGGCTGGCCACCGTGGTGCTGCGGCCGTTCAACGCCTACGGCCCGCGCTCGCACCACGAGGGGGACAGCGGGGAGGCGATCCCGAAATTCCTCGTGCGCGCCCGCAACGGGCTTCCGCCCGTGATCTTCGGCGACGGCCTGCAGACGCGGGACTTCACGTTCGTGGAGGACACCGCGCGCGGCATCGCGGCGGCGGCCTCCTCCGAAGCGGCGGTGGGCGAGACCCTGAACCTGGGCAGCGGGGCGGAGACGACCGTCAACGACCTGGCCGCGCTGGTGCTGCGCGCCACGGGCCGGGCGGATCTCGTGCCCGTGCACGACGCGCCGCGGCCGGGGGACGTGCGGCGGCTCCTGGCGGACTCGCGCCGGGCCGAGCGCCTGCTGGGCTGGCGGGCCGCGGTCGGGATGGAGGAGGGACTGCAGCGCCTGCTCGCCTGGCACGCGCAAGCGGGGACGGATTGGGCGGAAGCACTCGCCGAGGACGCCGGCCGGAACTGGGAGGCGCAGGCCTGATGGCCCGCATTCCGCTCGCGCGGCCCGAGGTGGGAGAGGCCGAACTGGCCCGCCTCCGCGAGGTCATCGAGTCCGGCTGGCTCACGCAGGGCCCCAAGGTGGCCGAGATGGAGCGTGCGATGGCCGCGTACGTCGGAACGAAGCACGCCGTCGCGGTGTCCTCGTGCACGGCCGCGCTGCATTTGTCGCTGACCTGCGCGGGCGTGGGACCCGGCGACGAGGTCGTGGTGCCCTCCATGTCCTTCATCGCCACCGCCAACGCGGTCGTCCACGCGGGCGGCGTTCCGGTCTTCTGCGAGGTGGACCCCGTGACGTTCAATCCGGACCCCGCCGACGTGGAGCGCCGGATTGGCCCTCGCACCAAGGCGGTGCTGGTCGTGCACCAGCTCGGCTTGCCGGCGCCGCTCGGCGCCTTCCGGGCGCTCGCGGCCCGCCGGGGCGTGGCGCTGGTCGAGGACGCGGCGTGCGCGCTCGGCAGTCGGCTGGACGGCCGCCCCATCGGGGGCCACAGCGAACTCGTCTGTTTCTCCTTCCATCCGCGGAAGGTCGTCACCATGGGGGACGGCGGGATCGTGACGACGGATTCCGATGAGCATGCGGCCCGCCTGCGCCGGCTGCGGCAGCACGGCATGAGCGTGTCGGACGCGGCCCGTCATGAGTCCGCGACGGTGATCCGCGAAACCTACGAGGAGGTCGGCTGGAACTTCCGCCTGACCGACCTCCAGGCCGCCGTCGGGATCGAGCAACTCCGGCGGCTCCCGGAGCTCCTCGCGCGCCGCCGCGCGATCGCGGCGCGCTACGACGCGGGCTTCCGGGGGTCGGACGTCATCCTGACGCCGCCGGTGCCGCCCGGCGTCGAATGGAACGTCCAGTCGTACGCCGTGCGGCTGAAGGGCTACGACGCCGCCCGCCGCGACGCGGTCATGCAGCGCCTGCTGGATCGCGGCATCGCGACGCGCGCCGGCGTGATGACCGCTCATCGCGAGCCCGCGTATCGCGCCCGCGGTTCCGTGTCCCTGCCCGTGTCGGAGGCCGCGAGCGACGGCTCCCTGATCCTGCCGTCGCCGCACCGGTTGACCGAGGCGGACCAGGACGACGTGATCGCGTCCCTGCGCGCCGCGACGAAGTGAAGCTTCCGGCGCCGCGGGCGCCGGAGGCGACTCCGTGGAGCGGGCGGGGTACGGCCGGCCCGCCTCCCGGGAGCGCCATGCGCCTCGCGCTGCTCGCCGCCTGGATCGTCCTGGCGGCGGTCCTGGTCCTCACGCCCGCGCTGCGCGGGCCATGGGGAGAGAGGCTGCACGGCGTGCCCGGCTGGCTGCAGGACGTGCTCGGGTTCCTCGCCCCATGGTCCTGGGTGGGATTCACCGGGGTCCTCGCGCGCGCCGCGCTGGCCGCCGGCGCGCTGGGCGCGCTGGCGCTCGTCGCGCGGGGCGGCGGCGGTCCGCCGGCGGCGTGGGTGTTTGGATCGCCCGGCGCGGGGGTGTACGGGCTCGGCCTGGGGATCGTGCTCGTCGCGGCCGCGCAGCACCGGCTCGCGCTCGTCGGTCTGTGGTTCCCGCGCGTGTTCGCCGCCGAATTCGGCATCCTGGCGT
>CAYHEI010000401.1:0-3511 GCA_964355385.1 uncultured bacterium
CCGATCTAGAAGGCTATGTCTATCCCCACGACGCGCCCGGCGGCTGGACACGGCAGGCGTACATGCCCGATCCGGTCCGCTACTATGTCCCCACCGATCGCGGCTACGAGGCCAAGCTCAAGGCGTACCTCGAACAACTGACCCGCAAGCCGCCTGCCGAGTGACCGCACCTCGTCGCAGCCCTGAGCGCCGCTGAAGGGCCGCCGCGTGATCGCGCCTCCCGGCCGCCCCGCGCGCCGTCTCCGGAACCGCGCTCTGCCGTACGTCGGAATCGCGCTGGCGGCCGCCGCGCTGCTCTGGGACCGCGGCCTGCCCTGCGCCCCCGTGGACTTCCTCCACGAGGGGCAGCACCTCGCCTGGGCGAACTGCGCGCTCCGCGGCCTCAAACCCCAGCTCGACGTGCGGACGCTCTATGGCTTTCTCCAGACCGAGGCGCTGGCCGCCACGCTCAAGACGTTCGGCCTCCGCGTGCTGATCTGGCGGCGCTACGCGTTCGCGCTGAAGGTGGCGGGCGTCGCGCTGTTCGTGGCGGCGCTCTGGTCCCTCGCAACGGGGTGGGCGGTCGCGGCCTGGGCGGTTCCGGCGGTCCTCCTGGCCTCGACCAGCCTCTTCACCTGGCTCCATTACGATCCGATGCGCTCGGCCCTGCCGCTGTTCGCGCTCGCGCTCGCCTGCCGTGGAACGCGCGCGGCCGGAATCGCGGGATTCGTGTGCGGGATCTCGTTCTTCTGGAGTCCGGAATTCGCCCTCGCCGGAGCCGCCGCGTCGGTCTTCACGCTCGCGCGGGGCGGCCGCGGCCGATTGCCGCGCTGGGCCGTCGGCGCGGCCCTCGCCCTTCTGCTGCCCCTGCCCTGGGCGCGCGCCCGCTGGCCGGAGCTGCTCTGGAACCACGTCGAGTTCATCCTGGATCGCGCGGGTGGCTACGCGCGCATCCCGCTCCCCGCCTGGGGAATCGCCTACCTCGCCGTCCCGGGCGCCGCTCTCGCGCTGGCGGCGAGCGGATGGATTTCCCGGCAGCGCGATCCCGCCCTCGCCGCGCTCGGCCTCTTCGCGCTCGCGTGCGCCGTGCCCGCGCTCACGCGGCCGGACCGCCTGCACCTCGACCTCGCGTTCATCCCGCTCCTGGCCGCGACGGCGCGCTGGGCCGCGACGATCCGCGCGCCGGCCCGCCCCTGGATCGGCGCGGGGGCGCTCGCGCTCGCGATCGCGCATGGGGCGCTCTCGGGCGACCGCGCGGCATGGCATCTCGCCACGCGCTGGCTGCCGTCCGAACCCGCCGCCGACGCCGCGCGCGCGCGGCCGCAGCCCTCCCCGGAGTTCCGCCTCGCGGGACTCCGGCTGGACTCCCGGGAAGCCGAACTCCTCCAGCGCATCACCCGGCTCCTGGGATGCGCGGCGCTCCCCGGGGAGCCCGTCTTCCTGCTCGCCAACGAGCAGGTATTCTACTTCCTCGCGGACCGTCTTCCGGCGACGCGGTTTCCGCTCTTCTTCGTCCGCCACACGCCCCGCCAGCGCGGCGAGCTCGCGGCGGAACTGGAGCGGGTTGCGCCTCGCTTCGTCCTGGTGTCGCGCAACGCGGGGATCGATCGTCCGGCGGCGGAAACGCACCCGGAGCTGGTCCGCTTTGTCCAACGGGGTTACGAGCCGCTGCGGCGGGTCGTCAGCTCCTATCCGCCCGGGCTCAATCTCCCGGACGTGGACTACACGCTTCTGGAGCGGCGGGACTCCTTCGCGACCGGCACGGGCGGCTCCCGCCTGCGCCCGTGCGTCAGCCCGCCGTAGTCCCGACGCGCGCCGCCCGCAAGCCGGACGCGCGCGCAATCACCACGGCGCGGCCGCGACGGCCGGCGGACTGCACGATCGCGAGGCACCGGCCGTGGAAGGCGCGGCGCCGTGACGCCTGGTCGGGTTCATGCGAGGAGGGATCGCCGTTGCCCACGCCGATGATCCGGACGGGGCCGCTGACGGTGAACCGCACTTCGTTCGCCGCCGTCGGCACGACGCGCCCTTCCCGGTCCACGATGGAGACGCGGACCGGGAGCGCGGCCATGCCGTCCGCCGCGAGCCGGGCCCGGTCCGCGTCAAGGCGCAGCGCGAACGGCTTCCCCGCGGTCTCCACGACGGTCTCCCGTACGATCCGGCCGTCGCGCCAGCCGACCGCCCGGAGTGCGCCCGGCTCGTAACGGACGCGCCACGCGGCGTGGTGTCCGCGCGCGACATCCTGAACGCCCTGCGAGCGGCCGTTGAGCCAGAGCTGGACGCGCTGGCAGTTGGTGAACGCCCAGACCTCGACGACGCGGCCCGGCTGCCAGTTCCAGTGCGGGAAGACGTGCAGCACCGGCTCCGCGTTGAACATCGCCTTGTGGTGCCAGTACCCGTCCTTCGGGAAGCCGCAGGTGTCCATGACGCCGTAGTTCGACGTGACGCACGGCCAGCCGTAGGGCGAGGGCTCGCCCCGGTAGTCGAACCCGGTCCAGATGAAGATGCCGCTCAAGTGGGGATTCCGCTCGTACGCCCGCCAGGGCACCTCGTAGTCGGAATTCCAGGGCCACGGCGGCGTCGCCATCTGGGTTCCGTAAGCCATGACCGTGCCGCGTTTGGGGTCGCTCGCGTATTCCCCCCGGGTGGCGATGGTCGCGTTGGACTCGGTGGCCATCGTGGGCTGATCGGGGTTCGCCCGATGATACGCGACGTCCTTGTCGTTGTTATGGCCGTAGTTGAACCCGGCGACGTCGACCCGGCCCTGATACAGCCGGACGTGACCGTGGTTCTGCGCGGCCGTGGTGGGCCGCGAGGGGTCGAGGCGGTGGGCCTCCGCGACGAGCCGCGCGAGGATGCGCGCCCCCATCGGGGTCCCCTCCAGCCGCTCCTCGTTTTCCAGGCACCACGCGATCACGCAGGGATGATTCCGGTCGCGCTCGATCAGCGCGCGCAGGTCCGCGAGTCCGACGGCGCTGGCGTCCAGCTTGCGATTCTCGTCAAGGACGAGCATCCCGACCCGGTCGCAGTAGTCCAGCAGTTCCGGCGCGGGCGGATGGTGCGCACAGCGATAGGCGTTGCTCCCCAGCTCCCGCAGCCGGGCGATCTTCCAGCGGTGCAGGCTGTCGGGCAGCGCCACGCCGACTCCGGCGAAATCCTGATGATTGCACGTGCCTTTGAGCGGCGTGACGACGCCGTTGAGCACGAACCCGCGCCGGGGGTCGAACCGCGCGGTGCGGATACCGAAGAGCGTCTCGTAGGTATCCACGATCTTCCCCTCGACGCGGATCGCAGTCAGCGCGCCGTACCGGTGGGGAGCCGCCGGCGACCACGGGCGGGGGTGCGCGACCGCGAACCGCTGCGTCACGACCGCGCGGCCGGCGGCCGGAACCGAAGCACGCGACCGCGCGCGCGCCACGACCCGGCCGCGGTCGTCCACCACCCCCCCCTCCCCCCCCCCCCCCCCGGCCGCCCCCGGCCCCCCCGAGACCGCGCCATCGAGCCGGCCCCCGCCGCCGCGCCCCGGGGCCGC
>CAYHEI010000402.1:0-3488 GCA_964355385.1 uncultured bacterium
GCCCATCGGATCGAAGTTCTCGATGGAGCACACGACGACGCAGTTGTCCTTCCGGTCCCGCATCATCTCCAGCTCGTATTCCTTCCAGCCGAGGACCGATTCCTCCACCAGCACCTGCCGGATCGGGCTCCAATCCAGCCCGAGCCGGACCTTCTCCGCGAGTTCGTGCGCGTTGAAGACGATCCCGCTGCCGGTGCCGCCGAGCGTGAACGCCGGCCGCAGCACCAGCGGGAAGCCCAGCGCCTTGGCCGCCTCCAAGGCTTCCTCCAGGCTGCCGACCTCCTGGCTGCGGGGAACGTCCAGTCCCGCGCGCAGCATGGTCTCCTTGAAGAGCTTGCGGTCCTCCGCGCGCCGGATCGCCTCGTACGTCGCGCCGATCATCTCCACCCGGTACTTGGCCAGGATGCCCCGTTCCGCCACCGCCGAGGCCACGTTGAGTCCGGTCTGCCCGCCGAGGGTGGGCAGGAGCGCGTCCGGACGCTCCGCCGCGATCACCTTCTCGACCATCTCGGGCGTCACGGGCTCGACGTAGGTGCGGTCCGCGATCTCGGGATCGGTCATGATCGTCGCGGGATTGCTGTTGATCAGCACGACGGTGAAGCCGTCCGCCTTGAGCGCCTTGCACGCCTGCGTGCCCGAGTAGTCGAACTCGCACGCCTGGCCGATGATGATCGGGCCCGAGCCGATGATCATGATCTTCCGGAGGTCCGTCCGCCGCGGCATCAGTTCCGCCCCGGCGGCGCCGACATCATGGAGACGAACTCCCGGAAGTGGCCCTGCGCATCGTGCGGGCCGGGACAGGACTCGGGATGGTACTGCACCGAGAAGACCGGAAGCGTGCGATGCCGCAGCCCCTCGACCGTCCGGTCGTTCAGGTTCAGGTGCGTCACCTCCACCTCGGGCGGCAGCGACGCGGCGTCCACCGCGAAGTTGTGGTTCTGCACCGTGATGGCCACCCGGCCCGTGGGCTCGTGCCGCACCGGTTGGTTCCCGCCGTGGTGGCCGAACTTGAGCTTGAACGTGCGGCCGCCGAACGCCCGGCCGATGACTTGATGGCCGAGACAGATCCCGAACACCGGGACCTTGCCCGCGAGCCCTCGCACCGCATCGCACAGCCGCGGCAGCCGCTCCGGGTCGCCGGGGCCGTTCGAGAACACGACGCCGTCGGGCCGCAAGGCGAGAATGTCTTCGGCGCCGGTGAACGCGGGCACCACCGTCACCCGGCAGCCGGCGCTCACGAGCGAGCGCAGGATGTTGAACTTGACGCCGCAGTCCACCACCACCGCGTGGCAGGTGGCCCCCGGTCCCGGCAGCTCGAGCTGGCGCGGCGCGGTCTCGGGGCCTTCGAGCCGTCCGACCGCTTCGCTCCAGTCGTAGGCGCGCTCGCACGAAACTTCCTGCACGAGATCCCGCCCCTCGATCGGGGGGACGGCCTTCGCCCGCTTGACGAGCACCGCGGCCCGCTTCTCCGTCGTGGAGATGACGCCGCGCAGGGCGCCCTTGGAGCGCAGCAGCGTGACGATCGCCCGGGTGTCCACTCCCTCGATGCCCGGGATCCCGTGTCGCGCGAGGAAGTCTCCCAGGCTCGACCGGCTCCGCCAGTTGCTCGGCTCCCGGCAGGCCTCGCGCACGATGAACCCCTCGACATGGGCCCGGGCCGACTCGCCGTCCTCGTCGTTGATCCCGTAGTTCCCCACGTGCGAGGGTGTCATGACCACCATCTGCCCCTTGTACGAGGGGTCGGTGAGCACCTCCTGGTAACCCGCCATGCTCGTGTTGAACACCGTCTCGCCCGCGGTCTCGCCCACGGCTCCGAACGAGACGCCCGCGAAGACGCTGCCGTCCTCCAGCGCGAGCCACGCGGGAACGCGCACCCCTCTCCCGCTCCGCGGGAGCGGGCCGGCGCGCGGGTGCTTCATTCGACGAACCGCCCTTCCAGGACGAGCGCCTTGCCTCCCACGAACGTGTGCAGCACCCGGCCGCGCATCGTCCGGCCGAGCCACGGCGTGTTCCGGCTCTTCGAACCGAGCGTGCGCCCGTCCACGACCCACTCGGCCGCCTCGTCGAACACCGTCACGTCCGCGGGTGCTCCGACGGCGAGGCTCCCGCCGCCCACGCGCAGGAGCCGCGCCGGGGCCGTGGAGAGCAGCGCCACCAGCCGCGGCAGCCCGATCGCTCCCGTCCGCACCAGCGCCTCCAGGCACACCGGCAGCAGCGTCTCCAGCCCGATCATGCCCGACGCGGCCTGCGCGAACTCGACGTCCTTGTCCAGCGGTCCGTGCGGCGCGTGGTCCGTGGCGATCGCGTCGATGGAGCCGTCCTGCACGGCCGCCAGGAGCGCCTTCCGGTTCGCCTCGTCCCGGACCGGCGGGTTGACCTTCACCGCGGTGTCGAACTGCCCCACCGCCTCGTCGGTCAGCGCCAGGTGATGCGGCGTGACCTCGCAGGTGACCCGGCTCCCCCGCCGCTTGGCCTCCCGGATCATCGCCGCGCTGTGCGCCGAGCTGAGGTGCGCGATGTGCAGGTGCGCGCCCGTCGCGTCCGCGAGCAGGATGTCCCGCCCCACGATCACGTCCTCCGCGAGCGCGGAGCGCCCCGCGAGCCCCAGCGTGAGGGACACCCGGCCTTCGTGCATCGTGCCGCCGTCGATGAGATCCTCGTCCTCGGCGTGCTCGATGTAGGGGGCGTCCAGGCCGGCGAGGTTCAGCATGGCCCGCTTGGCGAGCAGGGCGTTCATAACGCTGTTGCCGTCGTCGCTGAACGCCACGGCGCCCGCTTCCTTGAGCCCCGCGAGGTCGGCCATCACCTCGCCCTTGCGCTCCTGGCTGATGCAGCCGACCGGATAGACGCGCACGACGCCCTCGGCCGCGGCCCGCGCGAGGACGTACGCCACCATCGCGGGCGTGTCGAGGGGAGGGATCGTGTTGGGCATGCAGGCGACCGCCGTCACGCCGCCCAGCGCGGCGGCGCGCGTGCCCGTGGCCACCGTTTCCTTCCCTTCCTGCCCCGGCTCGCGCAGGTGCACGTGCATGTCCACGAACCCCGGCGCGACCACCAGTCCCCGCGCGGCGATCACGGTCGCGCCGTTCGCCCGGAGGCCCGGCCCGACCTGTTGGATCGCGCCGCCGGCGATGAGGACGTCGGCCACCCCGTCGGTCCCCGCCGCGGGATCGATCACGCGCCCCCCCTGAATCAAGTATCCGGTCACGGCTGCTCCGGCGGCCGGCGGGAGGACTCGAGCAGGTAGAGGACGGCCATCCGCACGGGGATGCCGTTCGCCACCTGCTCCGTGATGACCGACTGCGGCCCGTCCGCCACGTCGTGCGCGATCTCGACGCCCCGGTTCATGGGCCCCGGGTGCATCACGAGCGCGCCGGGTTTCGCCCACCCGATCCGCTCGGCCGTAATGCCGTAGCGCTGGGTGTAGGACTTCACGGAGGGCAGGAGCCCCAGCCGGTGCCGTTCGAATTGGAGGAGATCGGAAGAGC
>CAYHEI010000403.1:0-3483 GCA_964355385.1 uncultured bacterium
TGATCGAGCCTTCGAGCGGCCGGACTTCCCGGGCGCCCGGCTCCAAAGCCGCCTTGCGCTGGCGAGCCAGGGCGGCCGCGAAACAGTCGGCATACGACATCTTGTGGCCCGCCTTGAATTCGGCGGCGGCATGGGCCAATTGACGGTCCACCGGCACGATGTCAATGGGCAGGGTGTCCAGTTTGGTCATGGCTTCGTCCGCCGCCGCCTTTCCCGCTGCCCTGACCGTCGTGTAGTACACTTCTCCCCAGTTCACGACGCTCATGAGAAGGGGATCTTGAGCATCACGCGCCTTCTTCATCAACTCCGCGACCTGGTCGGCTCCCCGCTCGTTTTCGAGATAGGCGATCACCGCGAACGAATCGAGCACGGTCTTCACGCTCATAGGTCCCGCTCACGCTTCTTGTCTTCCATGAGCAGCTTGAGCGCCTTACCTCCGGTCCCCAGCGACCCTTTCAGGGACCGGATGTAGTCGTCCGTGACCGGGCGAAGAATCAAGTCGAGCCCGTCCTCCATGAAACAGACCGTCGTGCCCCGCTTGATGCCGTATCGCCTCCGCAGTCGTGCCGGGATCACGACTTGCCCCTTGGTCGTCACCACGGAGGTCTGGGGAACATCCTTCTCGGGTCCCATACTGGAATTAGGGTCCCATATCGGATATGGTAAGTCAACTCAGATATGTCTTACGATAATCCAACGCGTCGGTGTGTCGCATGCCCCTCTGGCACCAATCGGAGCTCGTGGGGTATGGTGCTGACATTGTGCAGCCCGCGCCCCGTAACTGAATGATCGGCACCGTCTGGTCCCTGCTCCCGCCGCTGCTCGCCATCGGGCTGGCGATCGCGACGCACCGTGTCTACCTCTCGCTCGGCCTGGGCGTCGTCGCGGGCACGGCGCTCGTGGCGGGGCTGCACCCCGTCGAAACGGCCCGTCTGCTCTTCCTGCACTATCTCCCGCTGCCGTTCCAGGACTGGGACCACATCAAACTCCTGGCCTTCACGATCCTGCTCGGCGCCACCGTCGGACTCATGAACGATTCCGGCGGCACCGCGGGCCTGGTGGCCCGGCTGGTCCGGCACGCCTACACCAAGGCCCGCGCCCAGGTGATGGCGGGCGTGGCCGGGCTGGTGATCTTCTTCGACGACTACGCCAACATCCTGATCCTGGGGCCGACCTTCCGCCCGGTGTTCGACCGGCTGCGCGTCTCGCGGGCGAAGCTCGCGTACATCGCCGACTCGACGGGCTCCGCGGACGCGAGCTTCGCGCTGATCTCGACCTGGATCGGGTTCGAGCTCGGCCTCATCGCGGACGCGCTCAAGGGGCTGCCCGATCCGGCGCTGGCGGCCCTTTCCGCCTACGAGATGTTCGTCGTGTCGATCCCCTACCGCTTCTACCTGCACCTGGCCACGGCCCTGATCTTCGTGATCGCGATTCTGGGACGCGATTTCGGCCCGATGCTCACCTCCGAGCGAGCCGCGGCGCGCCGCCGCGCCCCCGCGCGGGGGGGCGTGCGCACGGCCCGGATCGCGGTCGGCCACTGGGCGGGCGCGGCCGTGCCGATCGTGCTGCTCATCGTGGTCACGCTCGCGTGCCTCATCGGGAGCGGGCGCGCCAAGCTGTCCGCGCGCGGGGAATTGGCCGGCGCGGGCCTGCGCCAGATCGTCGGCGCCGCCGACTCCTACGCCTCGCTCCTCTGGGCGGCGCTGGCCAGCTTCGCCGCGGCGCTCGTGCTGACCCGGCGGCGGCTGCGGGGGCAGGCGCTGTGGCACACGCTGGGCCGGGGGGTGTGGGTGATGATTCCCCCGCTGGCGATCCTGGTGCTCGCCTGGGCGCTGGGCGATCTCTGCAAGGACCTGCACACCGGCGAGTTCGTCGGGCGGACGTTCGGCGCGGCCGCGCGCCCCTGGGCGGTTCCCACGGTCGTCTTCCTGATCGGGTGCGCGATGAGCTTCGCCACGGGCACCTCGTGGGGGACGATGGCCGTGCTGATGCCGATCGGCGTGCCGCTGGCCTGGCACAGCGCCACGGCGGCCGGACTCGATCCCGCCGGCGCGCAGTTCACGATCATGCTGACCATCGCGAGCACGCTCGCCGGCGCGGTATTCGGGGATCATTGCTCGCTGATCAGCGACACGACGATCCTGGCAGCGTTGGCGTCCAAGTGCTCCCTGGTGGAACACTTTCAGACCCAGGCCCCCTACGCTTTCCTGGCGGCGATCGTGTCGGTCGTGGCCGGCACGCTCCCCGCGGCACTGGGCGTCTCGGTGTGGATCTGCCTGCCCGCGGGCCTCCTGGTCCTGGTGCTCTCGGTCCGCGTCATCGGGCGGCGGATATGAAGCGTCCCGCGCGGCTCATTCCGCCGTGGGTGGTCCGGCTCGCCCTGGGCCTCGGCGCCTTCGACGTCTACATCCTGAACTTCCGCGCCATCGGCGCGGGCAACTGGATCCCGTCCACGCTCCTCCCGCCCGCCGTCGAGAAGGGGCTCGCGTCCGCCCTCGCCGCCGTCACGGTCGTGCTGTTCCACGAGCTCGCGCTCGCGCTCGGCGCGCCCGGCCCGCTCGCCGTCGCCCTCGCGCTCGTGTGGGCGTTCGGCTCGCAGGCGTTCGGCACCTGCGCGCAGGCGCTGTGGCCCCACGGACCGGTGATCGCGGCCTGGCTGGCGGCGGTGCTCTTGATCATCCGGCGCGGAGCCGGACCGCGTCCCACGGCGATCGCCGCCGGGGTCTTGCTCGCCGCCGCGGGCCCGCTGTCGTGGATTCTCGCCGGCGGGCCGGCCGGCGATCCGGCGGGGTGGGCAGCCTGGAGGGAGATTCCCGCGGGGCTGGCGGGGCTGCTCTGGAGTCCCGGACGAGGTCTGCTCGTCCATTTCCCGGTGGCGCTTCTCGCTCTGCCGGGCGCTGTGGCGGCGTGGCGGCGGCGGGACCGCCGGCGCGCGCTGCACGGAGCACTGCTCGCGGGGAGCCTCGCCGGCCTCCTCTTCGCGGCGGCACGACGCGCATGGCACGGCGGCGAGTGCTTCGGGCCGCGCGTGCTGAGCGAGATCGAGCCCGCGCTGCTCTTTCTCGCGATCCCCCTCCTCGCGCCGCGCCGGCGGCTGAAGGCGGCGCTCTGGACGCTCGCGCTGCTCGGCGGCTGGAGCGCGGCGCTTCAAGGCGGCTGGGCCACCTGGGGCGGGAACCCCGGGGACTGGAACAACACCCCGGCGCCGGTGGACCTCGAACGGAGCCGGCTCGCCGACTGGCGGGACACGCCCTTCGGCCGCACGTGGGCCGGGGTCCTCGCCGGGGACGTTCCAGCCCCTCCGCTGAAGGCGTATCGGGCGCGGTATGACGTCCCGCGCGTCCCGCTCGTTGTGGGCGCGGGCCGCGACTTCCTCGTCCCAGGGCGCGTCACCAACACGGGGAAGGAGCCGTGGCCGCCGTCCTGACCAAGCCGTGCGCCCACTGTGGCGCGGATGAGATTGATTGTCGCGAGAGCGTCACC
>CAYHEI010000404.1:0-3441 GCA_964355385.1 uncultured bacterium
CAGACGTGTGCTCTTCCCATCTATCAAGGCGCCGTTCCGGCGGCCGCACCCGGCCGCCGCGGCCAGGCCCGCGGCGACCGCCGCCGCGACGCCCCAGCCGGCCGCGAGCGCCAGGGCCGTCACGACGACCGTCAGCCCCATGATGGCCCCGACGGAGAGGTCGATGCCGCCGGCGATGATGACCATGGTGGCGCCGACGGCGGCGATGCCGATGAACGAGAAGGCCCGGGCGACCTGCATGAGATTCTCCCGGTCGAGGAAAGCCGAATGCCCGTCGATCCGGGGCGCGACCGACCAGATCAGCAGCGCTTGGAGTCCGAGCACCAGCAAGATGCCACTCTCGCGTAACTTCATTGATTGACTGGTTTCAAATAAAAAAGTCGGGGGTCCCGGAGCTTGCCGGGGGGGAATCTCCAGCTTGCGTGGTGCGCAGCGTACAGCAGCGCGCCGCGGATGGGTCGCGCCCGCGCGACCATGATCCGCGCGCGCGGCGCGACGGAGCGGAGGCGCCGCCGGAAGGCGCGGGCGAGCGCGGGAGTGCCGGTCAGCACGCTCCCGGAGAGGATGACGTCGCAGGCGCCGCGCCCCAGGCGCAGCGCGCGGATGACCGCGCGCGTGCCCTCGACCAGGTCCGCCGCGTAGGCGTCGAGCACACGCAGCGCGTCCCGGTCACCGCGTCGCGCGAACCTTGCGAGCCACTCGGGAAGAGCATGAAAGGCGCGCTCCGAGCGGGGGGTCACCGGCCTGACGAACGCGCGCTTGTCGCGCCCGAAGACCCACCGTTCGGTGTACTCCCGCGCGGTCCGGAACCCCAGATGGCGGAGCAGCGAGCGGGTGAACGGCGAGGGAGTCCGGTAGCCCTCCGCGAGCTGCGTCAGCTCCGCGGCCGTTCGTTCGCGCAGTCCGGTGACATGGAGGCCGTCGTGCGCAAAGGTTTTCCGACCGTTGATGCCGAGCCACTTGTGCCAGGAGCCGGACGTGACCGTCACCCCCCGGTCGCGGTACCGGTCGTGGAACAGCGGGATGAACGCGTCGTTGAACACCACGGCCGGACCGCCCAGCCCCAGCGGCCGGATGGCGTGGCGCAGGAGCTGGGGGCCGTCGGCGGGGATGTCGCAGCCCGAGAGCCCGAAGCAGGCGGCGGCGACGTCGCGCGGCCGGGCGCCCGCCTGCCGGCACGCGCGCGCGAGCGTGGACCGGAACATCGCCCGCACCGGCGCGAATCCGCGCCACTCGTGGTTGCATGATCCGCCGGCGGCGAAGCCGACGACGCGCCCGTCCCGGTCCGCGAGTGCGAAGTGGGTCTTGGTGCTGCCCCCGTCCACGCCGAGGAGGAGGGAGCGCACCGGGCTACTTAAATTGGGGAAGGTGCTTGCGGTGAGCGACGAGCAGTTCGTCGAGGAGCTTCTTGCCGACTGCGTACGACGGCACGAGGGGATTCGTGATCATGGCGGCCAGCGCCACGCGGTACGAGCCGGTGAGGGCGGCTTCGACCGTGAGGGTCTCGTAGGCCTTCACCCGGTGCGTGAGCCCCAGCAGGTGTGGCGGCAGATCGCGCAGCGGGATCGGCAGCGGCGTGACCCCGGAAGGCTTGATGCGGGAGTCGATCTCCAGCACCTGATCGCGCGCGAATCCCTCGACCGCGCCGCGATTCTGCACGTTCATCGGAATCACGCAGGGCTTCTCGCCCGTCAGCGCCTTCATCACGGTGGTCATCGTGACCGAGTAGCCGGAACCGCCGCGCAGGCTCAGCTCCTTGGGCGGGACGTCCAACGTGCGGTCGGCGTAACGCCTGAGGAGGATCTTTTCGATCTTGAGCACCTGCTGGGAGCGCTGTGGACCCTTGCGCTGGTGCTTGAGCATCGCGTCGGTGAAGTAGAAATAATTCAGGTAGCTGATGGGAACCATGCGGATGCTCCTCATCAATTCGACCGGCCAGCCGAGCCGCTTGAGCTTCGCAGCCGGACCCTTGAAGAACCTCTCCGTGACGTCCCGCCCGTCCACCAGAATCTTGTAAATCCACGAGAGGTGGTTCAGCCCCGCGCTCTTCACGCGGATGCGCTTCACGTTGACGCCGAGCGCGTGCGCGACCCACCACGGCCGGCCGACCTGGGCGGAGCAGATGCCGAGCATCTTGACGCCCGGCACGGCCTTGAGGACGCCCTCGGTCACGATGCCGCTCGGATTCGCGAAGTTGAGCATCCACGCGCCCGGCGCGTCGCGCTTGATGGCGCGGGCCACCGCGACGAGGGGCGGAATCGTGCGCAGGGCCTTGAACATACCGCCCGCGCCGGTCGTCTCCTGCCCGATCGCGCCGTGCCGAAGGGGAATCGTCTCGTCCAGGTAGCGGGCGCGGTTTCCGCCCACGCGCATCTGGGTGATGACGAACTTCGCGCCGCGCACGGCCTCGCGCAGGGACGTGGTCAACTCGACCGTCGCGGGGACGCCCTGCCGCCGGGCCATGCGCTGCGTGAGGCCGCCGACGATCCGGAGCCGCCGCTCGTCGATGTCCATGAGCGTCAGCCGGTCGAACTTGACGAGCCGCCCGCCGTCCTTGAAGAACTCGGTGACCAGCTCGGGGGTGTAGACGCTTCCGGCTCCGATCACGGCAATCTTCACGCTCATGTGGACTCCTTTGTCAGAACTTGATGACGTCGCGATTCTTGAACGGGCGCAGGGTCAGATCCTTCCTGGCCGTGCCGTTGCGGAAGCCGACCAGGAATTCGGCTTGCGGGTCCTTGGGGAAGGGGAGCGCGTGCCAGGTGCCCTTCGCCAGCAGCAGCGCCTTGCCGCGCGGCACCAGGAAGGCCTTCACCTTCGCGGGGTCCGGGTACGCGACGCCCGCCTTGGGGACGGCGTGCGGTGCCACGACCAGGACGTAGTCGCCGCTGAGCCCCACGAGCAGCTCGGGGGTCTTCATGTGCCGCTCCAGCTCGGCGACCTCGTGCGTGCGCGCCTTGACGGTGAAGAGGCCGAACTCCATGTCCTCGTGGAAGCGCATTTTCGCCAGGCCGCCCCAGTACGAGAGGATGGCATTCTCGATGGTCGGCTTCATGTCGGCGGGCGCCTCCACGACCTGCCCGAATGACCGGAAGGCCGTCGCGGTCAGGGACTCGGGAAGGATCGAGAGCTCGGGCGCGTCCGCGGCGGCCAACGCCGCGCTCGTGAGCAGGAGGGGAAGCAGGATCGCTCTGAACGCTTGCATTTGTTGGAACCTATTATAGATAAAGAAGGAGCCAGCCGGGGATGAGGGCGTGGATGTGCGCCCGCATCGACTCCAATTCGCGCACGGAGAGCGATTCGCACGGGTTGTGGTCGTCGGTCAGCAGCACGGCCGGCCCCGCGTCGAGGGCGAGCCGGCGGTCCAGGAGTCCCCGCGCGGCCTGCCACACTTGTTGCTGGCCGGGTACGGGTACGAGCCGCGTAAGCGTCCGGGGCCGC
>CAYHEI010000405.1:0-3439 GCA_964355385.1 uncultured bacterium
CGCTTGGCGCGCAGGCGCGCCTGGAGCTCGGTGGCGGCCTGCTCGCCGAACGCCAGCGCGACGAGGGCGTCGGCGGGGATGCGGCGGGCCAGGATGAGCCAGAGGGCGCGGACGACGAGCAGATACGTCTTGCCGGTGCCGGCGGAGGCCTCGACGGCGAGACTGGCCATGCTCGTGCGGACACGGGCGCGCTGGGAGTCGTCGGGGAGAGAAACAATCACATTCATCGAGGCCAGGCCATCCCTGACGGGGGGAGCCCTATGGCAAGCACGGTCCTCATTCCTCGTCCTCCTCCGGGGTCTTCTTCGCTGTACTAGGGAGCGCCTCGCGCAGCGCCTTCAAATCGGGCGATTGTTCCAGGCGGCGCAACGTGGGTTCGTGGTCGCCGCGGCACATGGTGCGGAATTCGCAGTAGCCGCAGTCGGCTTGCCAGTCGGACTTGCGGCTCAGAAGCGTCGTGGGCCAGGGGGAGGCGTGCAGCTCGCGCCAGCCGCGGGCCAGCTCGGCGGCGAGCGCGAGGGCGCCGTCGACGAGGACGCGAGCCTCCTCGCCGGACTCGCGGATGGGCTGGACGCGCGGGCGCATGCCCGGCCCCATGTGGACCACGGAGAAGGACGGGGCAGCTTCGGGCGCGAGGAGGTGGAGGTAGAGCGAGACCTGGAGGGTCTCGGGCGAAAGGGTGGCGTTCTTCGCCCGGCCCTCGCGGCCGGGGTGGGACTTGTAGTCGGTGACGTGGGCGGCGCCCCCGGCGCCCCGGTCGAGGCGGTCGGCCTGGAAGGACAGGCGGAGCCCTCCGGCTTTGAACGGCTCCTCGAACCGCTGCTCGTATTCGACGGGGAGCAGTTTCGCCGCGTCGAGATGCGCGCGCTCGCTGTCGAGCGCCTCGGCGACCAAGTCGCCCAGCTCGCGCTCTAGGGCGGCGCGCAGGACGGGGAGGCGGAGGAGCACCGGAATGCGGTGCGCGAGGAGCGGGGGGAGATGGGCCAGCGAGGTGGCGCGGGCGTCGGCGTACTTGCCCGAGAGGAGATCGGGCAGCGCCTCGTCGAGGCTCTCATGCAGGACGTTGCCGATGCGCCAGGCCTCGGGCTCCCACCAGTACCGGGGGCCGCGGGGGGCGTCCAGCCCGAGCGCGGCGGTGAGGTAGACCTTGTAGGGGCACTTGCCCACGTCACGCAGCGCGGTGACGCGCAATTTTTTAGGGCGACCCTTCGACTCGCCCTTCGACTCGCCCTGAGCGACGCGCAAAGCCCCGAGCCCGTCGAGGGGCGAAGCGCGGAGTCGAACGGGCTCGCTCAGGGTGGGAGGCCCATCGCGGTCGGTCGGACCTTCGGCCGGAGGCAGGTCGAGTTCGCGCATCACCGCTACGGACGCCGCGGCACGCCCGGGGTCGGTGACGCGCAGGGCCGCAGCGCGGGCGAGCACGCGCAGCTCCTGGGCGCGCACGCGGGCGCGCTTGAGGGCGAGTTCGCCGCCCAGGAGCGGCGGCACCAGCGGGGACGGCGCGAGGGGGTGGCCGCGGCCGTCTTCGGCGTGCCAGGAAAGGACGAGGCGGGAGGCGGGGGCGGACGTCAGGAGGTCGAACAGCAGCCGTTCCTCCGCCGCGCCGTCCTCGCGCTTGGTCTGGATCTTGTATCCGAGGGGATCGTTGAGCGATCGGCGGGCGTCGTCGCGCAGGAAGGGGTTCTCGTGGGCGACCCGGGGGAAGACGCCGTCGTTGGCCGCGGCGAGGTACAGCACCCGGGGACGGACGCCGCGGGCGTCCATCGCCGAGAGGAGACGCACGCCGCCGCGCCGCTCGCGGAGCGGGAGCCCCGCACGCTCGAGCGTGCGCAGCACGCGCGCATGGAAGGACGCCACCGGGACGTTCGCCTCGACGGCATCGAGGCGGCGCAACTCCTCCACCGCCTCCAGTCCGGCGGTGAGCGCGGCGGCGTGGACGCCGGGTGTGGGCGCGAGCGCCTCAAGCACGGCGGCCCAGCGGTCCACGAACGCGCTCCAGGAAGCCGTCGACGGGAAGGAAGCGGCCTGCGCCTCGATGGCGGCCAGCCCCCGAGCGACGGCCCTGGCGGCGGCGATGTCGGGGCCGTTGCGGTCGGGGTCGGCGGCATCCGCGAGCGCCGCCCAGTCCGCGCTGTTCGCGAACGGCGGGAGCCGGCGCGCCAGCGCGGCGGCACGGGCGAGCGGACGGGCCGCGGGGGGAAACGCGGCGAGCCAGTCTTGCGCGAGCAACTCGACGACCGCACCGGGAGCGGCCTCCCCGGCCAGCGCGCGGGCGAGGGCCAGCAGGCCGCGGCCGGCGGGCAACGCGGGCAGCGGGGTCGCGGCGGAGGTCTCCCACGGCACGCCCGCGCGGGTGAACGCCGCGGCGGCCAGCTCCGCCGCGCCCTCGAGCGAACGGACGACCACGACGATCTCGGCGGGGCGGACGCCTTCCCGCTCCGCCTGTTCGCGGATGTCCTCGGCGATCAGCTCGAACTCCTCCGCCGGGTCCCCCGCCTCGATCCCCTCGACCTTGGTCGGCGGAACGGAGGGACCGGCTAGCCAGTCTTCCTTCGCCGCTTTCATCCGGATCGCGCTCAGCGCGGGCTCGGCGAACCGGTGTTCGGGCGGGAGACGCCCTGCCGGGGCACCCGCGCGAGCGGGTCGGGGGGCGCCGGGGAAGAACACGGTCGCGGGGACGGCGGCGCTCATCGCCGCCAGCCAGTCGAGCTGGTGCTGGGTGAGGTCGTACGCGCCGTAGTGGAAGAGGCCGGCGTGCGCGGCGAGCCACTGAGAGCGGGGCGCCGCGTCCGCCGCGGCGGCGACCACCTGGGCGCGGTTGAGGAGCCCCATCGTCGCCCGCTCCTGCTCGAGGACTTCCAGGAGCGACGAGATCACGGTCAGGTCGCCGGTACCGCGCACCTCGTCCAGCGCTGGATCGGCCAGCGCCTCGGCGGTCACCCGCGCCTCGTCCAGGTCGCGGACGGTGGAGAGCAGCGCGCCCAGCAGCCCCGGCGTGCCCGCCAGCTCGCGGAGCGCGTGGTCGGCGGGCAGGCGGTCCAGCGCGCGCTCCACCAGCCGCTCCTCCACGCCGGGCGACTCGGCCAGCCGGCCGGCCGGGGTCCCCTCCTCGATCAGCAGCCGGCGCGCGAACGACTGGAAGGTGTCGAAGGCCACGTTGGCCAGCGCGAGGTGATGGTCGCGGACCAGCGCCCGCTGGAGGTGTGCGAGCAGCCGCCGAGAGGGCGCGAGTACCGCAAGCGGAGTGACCCCGCCGTCGGCACGAGCCTCCTTCAACCGGGACGCCAACTCCCGCTCCAAGAGCGCATACGGCCCGACCACCAGGTTCAGCACGGGCCCACCTTACCCGATCCGCCCCTTCCCGCGCGCTAAGGACTGCCTCTTTGCCAACAGGTGGGCAACGCCACCCGCCCGGTGGGCGGGTGGCGCGGCGGTCACT
>CAYHEI010000406.1:0-3437 GCA_964355385.1 uncultured bacterium
CGTAGGAATCTCTCGGGCGAGGTAGAGCGGGCGGACGGGCACGCCCGCGATGGGGACGGGGCCGGCCTCGCCGCGCTGAATGACGCAAATGACGGCCTCCACGACGGCGCCGCCTTCCTGGAGCGCCCGGATCGCGTCGGCGACGGCGCCGCCCGTCGTGATCACGTCCTCGATGACGCACACCCGCTTGCCCGCGAAGTCCGGCCCCTCCGCGAGCCGCTTGGTCCCGTATTCCTTGGCCTTCTTACGGACGAAGAGCGCCGGGAGCTTCGTGTGCAGCGACAGCGCCGTGGCGATCGGCACGCCGCCCAGCTCCAGTCCGGCGAGCAGCTCGGTGCCGGCTGGGATCAGCGGCGCCGCATGCTCGGCGATGGCCGCGAGCAGGTCGGGCCGGGCCTCGAACCGGTACTTGTCGAAGTACTCGTTGGAGACCTTCCCCGACCGCAGCGTGAAGGTCCCGGCGAGCCGGGCCACCTTTCCGATCTCCCGGGCGAGTTCCGCCCTGTCCATTCCGGCTAGTCTACCGATTTCCACTGCGACCACGCGATGCCCGCTTGCCGGAGGATTTCCCGAAGCAGGGACGCGTCGATATCACCTCTGTGAGGATTCGAGATTCGCACCTTCAGGCCGCCCTTCACCATGAAGGCGTGCTTTGCGCCCTCGATCGGGCCTATGAATCCGAGTTGCCTGAACCGGCGGATCAGCTCCCGCCGGGTGATTGGATCAGGCATGCACCTCGGTCGGTATCTTCAGGGTGTGTTGGCCAATCAGGGGAAGACGGTCTCCGTCGCGAAGTTTAAGCACGATCCAGTCTTCGAGGACCTCCTGCAGCTCCTTGCGGCACAAGTCCAGCGACCGGCCATCGGCCCAGACCCCCTTGAAACCCGGGATGGAACCGTAGATCGAGCCGTTCTTCAGAAGCTTGTATCGTGCGCTTGCCATGGCGGCACCAATGTACGAAGTGAGGCCCATGAACATAGGATAATCCTTCGATGAGGTATCGGCAAGCCAACATCCCCAATAAGCGTGGCGGGCGGGGACCAGATCTGCCGGACTTTGATGCCTTGGCTCCGCCCATGTTCTGCGACCCGACGATCTTCACGGCGAAAGACAAGGATGAGCGAGAAGTATGCAATTGCGTGCTCGCGCTTGCGCTTGCGTATAACGACCTGAAGGATTGCTACTTTGCGCATGACAGTCTTCACAATCTTCCAAGGTTTCACTCGCAACAAGGTGTAGGACTCTCTTCCGCGGAAGGCCAGAAGGCCGGGATGCTCTGGCATTCGCAGCGCCTCTTATGGTCGACGCTCCACGAGCTACTCAATATTCTGGACAAGAACAAGGGTGTATGGAGACACAAGATCTTTCTGGCGACACTCGCGCGCACACCCCGGAGAGTGCGAGAAGATTGGCGTTTTCTCGTTGACCCCGCAGGCCAAGCTCCTTCGGTGCCACACGCGCGGCTTCGCTCGTTTCTTGCGAAGGTCAGGAACAACTCTGGTTTCCATTATCATCGTGCCGAGGCCATTGGCGAAGGCTACGAGCACTATTTTGATGGCCACATTCAGGAAGCCCTTGTGCCGCTTGCCTCCATCGGTGCCTCGATGAGAGAAACGCGATTCTATTTTGCTGAAGCCGGAGCCGAGGGCCTGATTGAGAAGTGGGGGGTCAAGGACTTCAAGGATGCCGTATATGATGCCAAGCTCGCGATCGATCGAGTCATGATTGCGCTAGTCCGGGAGTTCGTTGTTGTTCGAGGGGGGGAATGGAAGTACCTCAAGCCCTGATCATAGACATGGATTGCCACGAAGTAGCCGTTTGACGTTAGAAGGTCACAGCCATCGTCGCACGCGCCGACGGTAGTCATCGTAGGCGGCGCCGAAGCGGGTGGACAGGACGCTCTCCTCGTACGGCACCCAGGTGGCGTTGAGCGTGAAGAGGAAGGCGATGGGAACCGCGAGCATCTCCGGCGTGCGCAGGAGTACCGCCGCCCCCAGGAGCGCCGTGGCCATGCCGAGGTACATCGGATTGCGCGTGAACCGATAGAGCCCCGCCGCCACCAGGGCCGGGGGAGTCTCCCAGGGCCGGGGGCTGGTGCCCGCGCGCCGGAAGCGCTTGACCGAGACGAGCGGGACGCTGAGGCCGCCGCCGACGAGCGCCCAGCCCAGGAGGTGCCACGGGCGCGGGACGACGGCGGGAAATGCGAGCGCCCAGCGGAAGAGCAGGCCCACACCGAGCCAGAGCAGCCCGATGACCGGCGGGGCGAGAATCTTCGGCGGTCTCATGCGCGCCCCACCAGCTCGAGCACGGCGAGGACGGGCCGATGGTCGGAGGAGCCGCGTGCGTCGAGCGTCTCGGCGCTCACGACCCGGAAGGCGCCCGCGGGACGGTAGAAGATGTAGTCGATCTTCCGGTCGGGCGCCGTCGCCGGGAAGGAGAGGAGGCCCGGCGTCGCCGTGGCGTCGGTCCACCCGCGTGCGGGATGCCCGCGGGTGATCCGGGCCAGCGGTTCGCTACCGGGCGTCGCGTTGAAGTCCCCGCAGAGGATCGCCGGCCCGTCCTCGACACCGGTCAGGCCGGCGACGGCGTCCGCCTGCTCAAGCCGCAAGGGGGCGTCCTGGTGCTCGACGTGCGTGTCGAGAAACGACAGCGGCCGCGTCCAGCCGGCTGGAATGACGCGCGTTTCGAGCAGGGCGCGCGGCTCGTGCGGGGGACGCGCGGGGAGCGCGTGGCAGCGCACGTCCGCGAGCGGCGTCCGGCTCAAGATCGCCTCGCCGTACGCCCCGCCGTCGTAGTCCATCGCCTTGCCATACGCGACGTGCATCCCGGTGAGCCGGGCCAGAATCGCCGGCTGGTCCGCGCCCCCCGCCCGCGCGGTCCCGACGTCCACTTCCTGGAGCGCCACCAGGTCCGGCTCGGCGGAACGGATGACCCCGGCGAGCCGTTCGTAGTCGAACGCGCCGTCGGTGCCCAGGCCCCCGTGGATGTTGAACGTCAGGACGCGGAGGCGCATCGCGCGGGCGTCACCCCCCGCCGCCGCCCTCGCGGATGCCCGGCTTGGTCATCGCGGAGAGGTCCAGCAGCGCGTCCAGCTCCTTCGCCGAGAGCAGGCCCTTGGCCAGCACCACGTCGCGCACGGTCTTGCCGGAGCGGTGCGCCTCCTGGGCGATGGCGGCGGCTTCCTTATATCCCAGCTTGGGCACCAGCGCGGTCACCGGCATGAGGCTGTTCTCCACCAGCGCGCGGGCGCGCTCGCGGTTCGCCACGATGCCCTTCACGTTGTCCGGGTTGTTCGGCATCGCGGGGCCTCGGGATACGCACCGTTCGTCGAAGGTGCGGCAGGCGGCGGCCAGCAGTGCGATGGACTGCAGGAGGTTGTGGGCCATCAGCGGCATCATGACGTTGAGGTCGAGCTGGCCCCACATGCCGCCCAACGA
>CAYHEI010000407.1:0-3436 GCA_964355385.1 uncultured bacterium
GAGGCCGACAAGAGCGCAAAGCCAGCCGGCGCCGCGAAGCCCGCCGGCTGATCGGGCGTCACGTTCACCACCAGCGGCGGGAGCGTCTCAGTCGCGGTGAGCGACGTCAGCGTCGCGGACCCGGTGTTGGAGACGATGAGGCGGTAGACGACGGGCCCTCCGGTCACGGGAGAGGCGGGAGAGAGCTCCAACACCGCGGCCAGCGAGGAGACGAGGGGGTTCAGCGTGAAAGAGACCGGCGCGGAGTCCGCGCCGCCGGCGGCGCACTGCCCGCCGAACGACGCCGAGGCGACGTCCGTCACGCCCACCGCGCCCGTGCAGTTCGCCGCCGCCGTGCCCGCGATCATGAAGCTGAACGTCCCACCCGGCAACAGGTTGAGGCTCGACGCGCTCCACGTGAAGCGGGTGCCGCTGCCCGGCACGTCGGCGAGCGACGGCGCGCCGAAGGCGGCGGGCGCCGAGGTCGAGATCGCCCCCCAGGGCACGGAGGTCGGAACGGTATCGGTCACCGTGACGGTGGTGATCGCCGCCGAGCCGGTGTTCGTGACCACGATGAGGTACTGGACCGGACCGCCCGGCGCCGGTGTCGCAGGACTCAACGAGACGGAGACGCCCGCGTTCACCGCGCCGGGACCCGCCGTGAAGTCCGTGCGGTTGGAGAACACGACGCTGGACGCGCACGGCCCCGCGGCCGCGGCCCAGGCGGTGTTGCTGACCGCAGTTCCCGTGCAGGCCACCGACACTCCGGTGACGGTGAACGTGTACGACACGCCCGGGGCCAGTCCCGGGGTGCCCTCCTGGTTGACCGTCGTGTACGCGGCGCCCGTGTAGCCGCCGACGACGTACGCCTTGCCGCCGATCACGGCGGCGGCGGTGCCGTCGCGCTGCATGGACAACGGCACGGCGGTCGTCCACGCGTCGGTGGCGGGATCGTACACCTCAACCGTGGCAAGCCGCTGCACTCCGTTGTAGCCGCCCACCGCGTAGAGCCGGCCGTTGAGTGTGAACGCGGCGAGCAGGTTGCGCGCGGTGGGCATTGCGGCCTTCCCGCTCCAGGTGTTCGTGACGGGGTCGTACGCCTCGTGGGTGGTGAGATACAGGATCCCGTTGTAGCCCCCGACGACGTGGATCTTGCCGTTGAGCACGGCCGCGGCGGCCGCGAACCGCGCGGTCGTCATCGCGGCGCGCCCGATCCACGCATTCGTCCCCGGATCGTATTCCTCGGTGACCGCCTGGTATCCCACCCCGTTCACGCCCCCGATCGCGAAGATTCTCCCGAACGCCGTCGCCGCGGCCGCGCCGGAGCGTGCCGTGGTCATCGCCGTGCGCGACGTCCAGGCGTTCGACACCGGATCGTATGCATCCACGTTCGCGAGGTAGCTCAGGCCGTTGTAGCCGCCCAGGGCGTAGAGCTTGCCGTTCAGCGCGGCTCCGCCGACGGCATAGCGTGGGCTCGGCAGGGCAGCCTTGACCACCCACGCGTTCGTGGCGGGATCGTACTCATAGTTGGAGGTGAGGTAGGCTCCGTTGTACCCTCCCGCGACGTACATCCGGCCGTTCACGGCACCGGCCGCCATCCCGGAGCGGCCGGTCGGCGCCGAAGTCTTCGACGTCCAGGCCAAGGGGTAGCCGCCCCAGTCGTACCGGGTTCCGGTTCCCGCCACGTTCGTCACGGTCGCCGCGAGCAACGTCGGGGGACGGTCGGACGACTGCCCCACCAGCACCGGCGACACGGTGTCCGTCACCCGCACGCTGTCGATCGTCGAGCCGCCCGCGTTGGTCACGACGATCTGGTACGTCGCCGGCCCCCCGGGGACCGGAACGGGCGGTATCAGCGACTCGACGACCGTGATGCCGAAGCCCGGCGCCGCCGGTATGGTGAATGACACCGGGTTCGAGGCCAATGCGGCCGACGCCCCGCACGGCGACGAGGCGCTCGCCCAGGCGGTTGCCGTGACCGCGACGCCCGCGCACGCGCTGGCCGGCGTGCCGTAGACCGTGACGGTGAGCGACGCGCCAGCCGCCAGGTTCACGCTGGCGCCGGACCAGATGAAGCGCGTCCCCGTGCCTGGAACGTCGACCACCGCTGGACTGCTCAGCGAGACGGGCTGGTCCGTGGACACGGTCCAGCGCGGGATGGCCGAGGGGACCGTGTCCACCAGCGTCAGCGCTGTGATCAGAGCGGACCCGGTGTTCGAGACGGTGAGCAGGTAGCGGATCTGGTCGCCGGGGCCGGGCGACGCGGGCAGGACCGCCTTCGACACCGTGAACGCGAGCGCGACGGGCGCCGCGGTAAAGAAGACGTTGTTGCTCGCGACCGCGGCCGATCCGCAAGCGTGCCCTCCGGCGACCCACGCCGTGTTGCTCACGGGCGTCGCGACGCACGCCGCAGACGTTCCGGTGATCGTGAAGGTGAACGCCGCTCCAGGCGCCAGCCCGGGGATGCCACGCTGGTTGACGGTCAAGTACGAAGAACTGTCGAAGCCGCCGACCGCATACACGCCGTCCCGGAGGGCCGCCGCCACGAGACCGTACCGGCGGTTCAAGAGCGTCGGCGCCGGCGTCCAGGCGCCCGTGCCCGGGTCATACGTCTCCACCGTGGGCAGGTACGTCACGACCCCGTCGTGCCCACCCAGGGCGAAGACCTTGCCGTTCGCGGCGGTCGCCGCGAGGCGCCAGCGCGCCGTGCCCAGATTCGCCTTGGCCGTCCACTGATCGGTCTCGGGAGCGTACTCCTCGACCGTTCCGAGGGCGGCACCATTCAATCCGCCGATCGCCAGGATCTTCCCCCCCAGCACCGCCGCAGCGAGACCGGATCGCGCGGTGAGAATGTTCGACCGCGAGACCCACGTGTTCGTCGCCGGATCGTACTCCTCGACGTTGTTCCGGGGCGAGCCGTCGGTTCCACCGATCGCGTACACGCGTCCACCCAGCGCGACGGCCGCAAGCGCGCTACGGGCGACTGACATGCTCGCCTTCGCGGCCCAGGAGTTCGTCGCCGGGTCATAGGCGGCCATGCTGGCGAGGTAGGCGCCGTTGAAGCCGCCCATCACGTACAGTTTCCCGCCGAGCGCGGCGCCCCCCGCCTGGTCGCGCGCCGTCGTCATCGCGGTCTTCGTCGTCCACGCGTTGCCGACCGGGTCGTACTCATGCGTCGCGGTCTGGTAGCTCCCGTTGTACCCACCCGCAACATAGAGGCGGCCCGCGATCACCCCGCCGGCCGCGCCGCTCCGGCCCGTCGGCATCGCAGCGCGCGCGGACCACGCGAGCGGCACACCGCTCCAGACGTACCGCGTGCCGCCCGCGACGGCGGCCACCACGTGAGAGAGGAAGGCGGACGGCGTGGCCGCGGTGGCGGACACCAGGACCGGCGAGACGGTGTCCGCCACCGCGAGGTCGTAGAGCGTGGCCGCGCCGGTGTTCGACACGACCATCG
>CAYHEI010000408.1:0-3429 GCA_964355385.1 uncultured bacterium
TCACGTGACTGGAGTTCAGACGTGTGCTCTTCCGATCTCGGCCGTCCTGCTGGACGCACTCGCGAAACTCCATCGCCCGGCGCTTGTTCAAGAGGAAATCCTCGTCCAGGACGGTGAACGCCATGCGCGGATCGAGGTCCAGGTACCGCTCGACCACCTGGAAGATGTCCTTCCCCGTCGGCAGGAGGCGGATGTGCTTGCGGCCAAAATAATGGGAGGTGCAGCAGAAATCGCAGCCGTTCGGGCAGCCCAGCCCCGCGAAGATCATCCCGGTGTTCGACGTCTTCCGGGAGAAGACCTTGAGCTCGCTGACGATCAGCGGGTGCCGGTACGGCAGCGGCTTCTCCGGCTCGCCCAGCAGCCGCCGGAAGAACGCCACGCCCTCCTCCCGGCAGACGTGGTCCGCGTAGGGCTTGAGCGTCGCGTCGTCCAGCACGGTCCCGTACCCGCCCAGGACGATCTTGGCCGCGGGGGCGTACTTCCGGATCAGCGCCACGACCTCCTGCATCCGGGGGAAAACCGCGAGCAGGAAGGACACCCCCACGTAGTCGTACCCCTTCTTCAGCTCCCGAATCAGCTCCCGCCGCGAGGGGTACTGGAGCACCACCGCCGGCGCGTCGAGGTTCTCCGCGATGTACTCGAGCGAGAAGTGCAGGTGCAGGGCGCGTGGCGAGAAGATCCCCTGCGCGCGGGTCACCTGCCGGTGCAGCAGTTCGTAGCCGACGCTGGGACCGTCCCCTTGCTTGGGCCCCAAGGGACGGCAAACCGAGGTGAGCAGGACTTTCGGGGTGATGTTTCAGCCTACGGCGCCCGTTCGGCGGCCGGTATGACTCAGGTCAGCGGTTTGATCGCCACCCCGTAACGCTCGATGTAGTTGCGGCCGCAGTGCCGCGCGACGAGCGCGGGATCGATCGGGTATCGCCCATGGCGGCGGGCGGTCTCGACCATGACGCGGTAGTTCTCCGGCTTGACGCCCGGATGGATGGTGTTGCTGGAGGCGAGGATGTGGCCGCCACCCGGAGACGCCTTCGCGATGGTTTCCAGCACCGCAGCCTCGACCTCCGCGGCCGAGCCCCGGGGCAGGACGAACGAGCAGTCCACGTTGCCGACCACCGCGATCCGGTCGCCCCAGCGCGCCTTGACCGCGCCGATGTCCATCCCCGCCGCCGGCTCGATCGGGTCGAGCGCGTCGATCCCCGCCGCGACCAGGTCCGGCAGCAGGGACGCGAGGTTCCCGTCGGTGTGCTTGATGTACGGGACGCCCAGGGCGTGCGCCGCGCTCACGCCGCGCGCGAGGAAGGGAAGGACGAACGCGCGGAAGTGCTTCAGGCTCATCAAGGGGCCGTGGGAGTTGGCGTAGTCGTCGCCGGACACCACCACGTCAGCGCCCGCCGCGATCGCCGCGCGCATGAGGGTCAGCTTGAACTCGAACACGCGCTCCGCCAGGGCCAGCGCGAACGGCGGGTCCTCGATCCAGTCCTCGAACAGCAACTCCATCCCCCCGCGCAGGTTGTACGCGAACTCGAAGCCGTCGTGCGTCAGAAAGACGACGGCCCGCCGGCCCTTGAACCGCTTCACGGCTTCGCGCAAGGAGGCGAGGCGGTGGCCGTCCAAGGGGTTGGGCACGCGATAGGCCAGCAGGTCACGGGGCGTGGCGACGGGCCCCGCCACGGGGTAGGTCACGCCTCCGGCGCCCGCCCGCCAAGTCACCCCCCACTCGTCCCGGGTCAGCCCCTCCCCCACGCGCTCGTGGCGCATGTCCTCGAAGATGGTGACGGCGTCCAGGTCTTCGCGCTCCACGAAATCGAGGCCATCCACGGCGCCGGCGGAGGAGAGCGTGGGTTCGTTCACGATCAGCTCCCAGAGCGGCCCCCGGTCCGGCTCGCCCCGCCGGAGCAGCGCGGCCATGAACCGCTCGCGCGGCGTCATCACCCCTCCCGGATCATCGTGAGCAGCATCTTGAACGCGCTGCGGGCGTGCACCGCGTGCGGGATCCCGGCGGGCAGGAGCAGCACCTCGCCCGCGCCCGCGGCGAGCGGCTTCCCGCCGATGGTGAAGTCCGCGACGCCGTCGAGCACCTGCACCAGCGCGTCGTAGGGCGCGGTGTGCTCGCTCAGCTCCTGCCCTTCCGCGAACGCGAAGAGCGTGACCGTCCCGGCCGCGCGCTTCACCAGCGTCCGGCTCACGATCGCGCCCGGCGCGCACGTCACAAGCGTGGCCAGCACGCTCGCCTTGCCCGGCGGCAGACTCTCCGGCAAGGCCCGGCTCGGCAGGCGGCGCGGGGGGCGCTCCTTCGTTCCCATAGCCCTCCACCGTAGGCCCCCGGCCGGCCCGGAGCGCTGACGGCGGTCATACGGTCGGGCGTCCGCGCCCGCGAGAATCGGACCATGTCAAACCGGCGTCCGGTCCGCATCATCGGCGAACTGATGAACACCTCCTTTGCGCGAGCGCGCCGGGCCTGGGAGGCCCCCCACCCGCTGGCGTTCGCGGAGCTCGCGCCCCTCCAGACCGGTCTCTGGGCCGACTTCATGACCCTCTACCTGGGCGGCACCCAGTCCCTCCGCGTGGAAACGCCGGCCATGCTGGAGTTCCTCCAGCATGTCGTCCCCGCCATCCAAGCGGCGTCCGCTGTGCCGCTCTCCTTCGATCATCCCAACGTGGCGTACCACCGCGAGGCGTTGCGCCGGTACGACCGGAGCCGGTCGCCGGCGCCGATCCTCAATTCGGTGGCCGCCTCGCGCGAGCGGCTCGAGGACTTCGTCGCCCTCGCCGCCGAGCACGACACCTGGGTGATCATCATGGCGTCCGAGCGATTCGCGCCGGGGGGGAGCGTGCCGTGCGCTTCCGGTACGGAAATCCACGAGGTCGCGCGGCACTTCGCCGGGATGCTGCGCGCGAAGGCCGGCCGCCGGAACGACCAGCTCATCGTCGATCCAGGCCTGTGCCCGGTGGGCGCGGACGTGACGGGCGCCACGAACCGGGGGCTGGACGCGATGCGGCTGATCCGGGCGGACCGCGACCTGGCCGGCGTGCATCTCTCGGTGGGGCTGACCAACTTCTCGTTCGGGATGCCCGCCCCGTGGCGGCTCGCGCTGGAGAACGCCTACCTGACCATCGCGGTGGAGCACGGCCTCGACTTCGTGCTGGGCAACCCCGAGAAGGACCTGCACCGGCTCGAACCGGCCGATCCGGCGCTCGTCGCGGTGCGCGAGGCGCTGGCCCTCGGACGCGTCGCGGCAGGCGAGGACCCGGAAGACGCGGGACTCCGCCAAGCCGAACGGGTCATGCAACTGGGTCGCCGACTCCCATCCTCCTGCCCGCCGCGACCCGGGACCGGCCGGTCTGGGTCCGGGTCGGCGTTCTCCTGGACGGCGGCGCGACGGCGCCGCTGCACGACGCCCACCTGGTCTACGACGACCGTGACATCCG
>CAYHEI010000409.1:0-3423 GCA_964355385.1 uncultured bacterium
TGGCCTTGTCCGGCAGGAAGCGCCCGGAGATGTACCGGTCCGAGAGGATCGCCGACTGGCGGACCGCCTCCTCGGTGTAGGTCACCTTGTGGTGCTTCTCGTACCGGCTCTGCAGGCCCTTCAGGATCGCGATCGTCTGGTCCACGTTCGGCGGGTCCACCGTGATGGGCTGGAAGCGCCGCTCGATGGCCCCGTCCTTCTCGATGTACTTGCGGTACTCCTCGAGCGTGGTGGCGCCGATGCACTGGAGCTCGCCGCGCGAGAGGGCGGGTTTGAGCATGTTCGAGGCGTCGATGGCCCCCTCGGCGGCCCCCGCCCCGACGAGCGTGTGCAGCTCGTCGATGAAGAGGATGATCTGGTTCGACGCGTGGCGGATCTCGTTCATGATCGCCTTGAGCCGCTCCTCGAACTCGCCCCGGTACTTGGTCCCCGCCACGATGGCGCCCAGGTCCAGCGTGACGACGCGCTTGTTCAGCAGCGGCTCGGGCACGTTGCCCGAAACGATGTTCTGGGCGAGCCCCTCGACGATCGCGGTCTTGCCGACGCCCGGCTCGCCGCTCAGGACCGGGTTGTTTTTCGTCCGCCGGGACAGCACCTGGATGACGCGCTCGATCTCGTTTTCCCGCCCGATGACGGGGTCGAGCTTGCCCTCCCGCGCGAGCTGCGTCAAGTCGCGGCCGAACGTGTCCAGGGCGGTCGTCTTGGTCTTGGCGGCCCCGCCGGTGTAGTGCGTGACGGTGCCGCCGAGGAGCCCGATCGTCACCTCGCGGGCGCGCGTGAGCGTCACGCCGAAGGAGGCCAGCACGCGGGCGCCGATGCCTTCGCCCTCGCGGATCAGCCCCAGCAGGATGTGCTCGGTGTCGATGTAGTTGTGGCCGAGGTTCTGGGCCTCTTCCTGAGCCAGTTCCAGCACCTTCTTGGCGGTCATGGAGAACTCGACCTTGCCGAGCGTCAGGGTCCCGCCCGTGGACGCGACGAGCTTCTCCACCTCGTGCCGGAGCTTGCCCAGATCGACGTTCAGGTTCTCGAGGACCGCGACGGCTACCCCGTTGCCCTCCCGGATGATGCCCAGCAGGATGTGCTCGGTGCCGATGTAATCGTGGTCGAGCCGGATCGCCTCCTCGCGGGCGTAGGCGATGGCTTTGCGGGCGCGCTCGGCGAACCGGTCGTACATGGGTGTGCTGGACGTATGGTACCATGACGCCTGATGCACAAAGGTTTTTCGGCGATCCTGCCGGTCCTGGCCTTGGCGCTGGGGCCTGTGCCCGAGGGCCGCGCCGAGGATACGGCGAAGCCCGCGGCCGAGAAGGTCGGCATCGCGGTCCTGGACTTCGACCCGCAGAACGCGCCCGCAAGCGACGCGGCCATCGTGACAGAGTACGTGCGCCAGGCCCTGGTCGGGCGGGGCGACTTCCGCGTCGTGGACCGGAAGAACATGAGCAAGACCCTGCAGGAGCAGGCGATCCAGCAGACGGGTTGCACGTCGTCGGAGTGCGCCGTGAAGCTCGGCAAGGTGCTCAACGTTCAGAAGATGGTCGTCGGGACGTACGGCATCATGGAAGGAAACTTTCGCGTGCTCACCGCGCAGCTCGTGGACGTGCAGACCAGCCAGATCGAGAAGTCGGCCAAGGAGAAGGGCTTCCAGGTCAGCAACGCGGACGAGGCCGCGGAATCCCTCGTGGCGAAGCTTTTCGGGGATGCCGCCGCGCCGGGGTCCTCTTCCGCGGCCACGCCGCAACCCGTGGAAGGCGGGTACTCGGGCGCCGCGGCCGCCGCGATCGCGCCGGAAGCCGCGGCGCTCCTGGCGTCCAGGCGATCCACCGCCCGGTCCGGGCCGGTCGCCAGCTACCTGATCTTCTACGGCGGAACCGGTTCCGCGAAGGTGGATTCCTACAACGCGACCTATTCCACCGGGGACTGTTCCACCTGCTCGGCGCTCACGACCGAGGTGGCGACCTGGACGTTCTCGCCGATGACGCTGCGGAACGACACGCCGGACTTCGGCGTCCGGTTCGGGGGGTGGGGCCGGGTCGCCGGCGGGGACCTCGACCTCTTCTACGGCCGCCGGTTCACGACGGAGCAGACCGTGCAGATGCTGGTCACCCCCGGCGAGGGTGCCAGCAATTACAGCGGCTCCACGTTGTCGCTCACCCGGACGGACGTCGGACTGTCGGCCCGGTACCTTGAGATCACGACGTTCGGCCTGGGTGGCAACCTCCTCTTCCATTCATCGGGCAGGGTCCAATTTTACGGCGGGCTGGGATTGAACGTCATGCTCAACCGGTTCACGTCGGATTGGATCGTCGAGGACAGCGCCAAGGGTTCTCTGCTGAGCCGTTACGGTCCCGGCTTCGGCGGGGTTCTCCCCATCGGGTTCCGCTTCAGCGTCGCGGGCGGGTTCTTCTACGTGGAGTTCCGCGAACAGGTCGTGTACAGCTTCTTCTCGAGCACGCTCAACGAGTCCCTGATGCCGTCCTCGGCGTTGGTCACCTCCACCTTCGTGCCCGAGTACGTGAAGCGCTCGCTCTTCTACAACGTCAATCAGTTGCTGGGCGGATTCGGGTTTAGTTTCTAATGCATTTCATGACGGTCGCGGAGGGTGTAGCATGAGAAAGGTCCCGCCCACCGGGGCAGTGTTATCCTGTCTCACGTTCCGGCCCCCCCCGACCCTTAGATTGCTTTACGCTGTTGGGAGACGAGCCGTGAATATAGACAAGAGGATTTCGGGATGGTTCATCGACTCCAGTATTCGGGCCACTGTCTTGAAGAGGATCACTGTTTGTGCAACTGTCTCGGTTGGACTCGTTTCGATCTGCTGGAATCAAGTCCAGGCGGCTTCCATGCTGGAATCCACCGTACCCTCTTTGCATGATGGCTCATTTGGCTTGGGGCTTGGGGGTTTCATTCCATTCGAGTCGAGCTTGTGGCAGCAGATTGCCTATGGACCGTATGCGACGCCGATGCGCTCGAAGGAAGCAGAGTTTCAAGCTCTTCTAGGAGATCATTTCTATCGACGGGACGATGAAAGGCGGATGGATGCCCGCACCACTGGACATAGTGGCTACTTCGGTACTCTGATCGCGCGGAACTTCTGGTTCTGCGCGTCTTTCGTGGGTTATGGTGTCAGTCTGCCTCATTTGCCGGACCAGTTCTCCACCGAAACCACATGGCTTGTATCGCCGACAGATCGATACGATATGGACTTGAGCCGGACGATCACCCGATATGTCATGACGACATCAGCTTCTCAGTATTACGGAACTGGCAGCCTATCTGTAACGACATTCGCGATTCTCTGTCCGATTCTAGGAGATTCGCCTGGCATGTCGCGATCGAACAGTCACTGGGCTACCTCATTGGGAGTAGGTCTAGCCCCAATGCCGGTCACTTAAGGGATGCCCGGATCGGATCGCTTCTTCTGTC
>CAYHEI010000410.1:0-2035 GCA_964355385.1 uncultured bacterium
CGCCAGCGCGTAGATGGTCCCGCAGATAGTCTGCGTGGGAGGACATGGCGGGGAAGCAGGGCTCGCTGATCTCGCCCGCGCACTTCCGCCGGTTCATCACCCCGCGGTACCGGAAGATCATCGACATGGCCAAGCGGCGGGGCGTCCGGATCGCGTCCGTGGACAGCGACGGGCTGATGCACGGGCTCACGCCCCTCTTCCGCGAGGCGGGGTTCAACCACATCTTTCCCTACGAGGTCCAGGCGGGCAACGACCTGGCGATGCTCTTGCGGACCTATCCCGACATTTGCCTCGCCGGACACATCGACAAGCGGGCGATGGCGCGGGACCGGAAGGCCATGGACGACGAGATCGAGCGGATCCGGGGGCTCCTGCCGCTGGGCCGGTTCCTGCCGTGCTTCGACCACCTGATCCCGCCGGACGTGCCGTGGGAGAATTACCAGTACATGGTCCGCCGGTGGAAGCAACTGATCGGGAAGCAGGACACGGAGGGCGGGTGAATCGTCCCCGAGAGCGGACCTTCACCGCGTACGTGCAGAAGGTGGGAGCCTGGTACGTCGCGACGTGCGAGGAGGTGGCCGAGGCGAGCGCGCGCGGGCGGACGCCCGCGGGGAGCCTCGCGAACCTCAAGATCGCCCTCGGCCTGGCGCTGCGGGAGCGCCGGGACGCGCCGGCGGCGGGATCCAAGACCCCGCCCATCGTGGTGCGCCGCGCCGGCCGGGTGGACCGGCTCGCCTGATGAAGAGCGGATTCGTGAACGAGCCGGCGCGGAAGACACCGGTGCGCGGGACGTTCGACGTGCTCGTGGCCGGCGGCGGCCCGGCGGGCTTCGCGGCGGCGGTCTGGGCGGCCCGCACGGGCGCGAAGACGCTGCTCGTCGAAGGGGCGGGCGCGGTGGGTGGCATGGCGACGACGGGGATGATGTCGCACTGGACCGGGGCCACGCAGGGCGGGTTCTACGACGAGATTCTGCGGCGGAGCGCGGAAGCGGTTCCGGGCGTGGACCGCGCCGTGATCAACACCGAGAAGCTGAAGAGCGTCATGTTCGAGATGTTGGAGGAAGCGGGGGCGCGAGTCCGGCTCCACACGCACGTCTGCGCCCCGCTCCTCGAGTCCGGGTCGGTCGCGGGCGTGATCACGGAGAGCAAGTCGGGCCGGGAGGCGTTCCGGGCGGCCGTGATGGTGGACGCGTCCGGCGACGGCGATCTGGCGGCGCGGGCGGGAGTGCCGTTTCACCAAGGGAGGGAAGCCGACGGCCGGATGCAGCCGCTGACGCTCATGTTCCGCGTGGGGGGCGTGGACACCGCTCGCGCGGTCTTCCTGGGCGGCTTCGAGGACGACGCCGCGACCCCGTGGGGATCGTTGCAGCGGCTCGCGCGCGAGCATCTTCCGCCTCCGGCCGGCCACGTCCTCCTCTACCGGTCCGCCCTGCCCGGGATCGTGACGTGCAACATGACGAACGCCGTCGATCTCGACGGGACGGACGCGGACGACCTCACGCGGGCGGAGCGGATCTGCCGGTCGCAGCTGGGGCCGATCGTCGAGTTCCTCCGGCGCTTCGCCCCGGGATACGAGGACTGCTATCTCCTCGAGGCCGGCGCGACGGTGGGGGTGCGGGAAACCAGGCACTTCGAGTGCGACTACGCGCTGACCGACCGGGACATCCTCGAGGCGCGCGTCTTCGACGACTGGGTCGTCGCGAAGGCGCACTTCAACTTCGACGTGCATCACCTCGCGGGCGCGGGGCTGGACCCGACGGGCGTACAGAATGCGTTTCCGCAGGAGCGCGGCTACACGATTCCCTACCGGTGCCTGCTCCCGCGGGGCGTCGAGGGACTCCTGCTCGCGGGCCGGTCCATCGGGGGAACGCACCTCGCGCATTCGAACTTCCGCGTCATGCCGATCTGTGCCAACATCGGGCAGGCGGCGGGCGTCGCGGCGGCGCGGTGGCCCCCCCCGCCCCAAACCCCCCCGGCGCGTGCCGCCCCCCCCCGGGCGGGGGGGGGGGGGGGCCGCGGGGGGCGGCCCCCGGGGG
>CAYHEI010000410.1:2045-3423 GCA_964355385.1 uncultured bacterium
CCAACTTGCGGGTCATGCGGATCTGGTCCAACTTGGGGCTGGCGGGGGGGGGCGGGGGGGCGTTTGGCGGCGCGCGGCGCATCACGCCGCGGGCGCTTCCGGCCGCCGCCGTGCAGGAGGTGCTGCGGGGCGCCGGGGTGGCACCGTGAGCGACGCCGGGACGCACGCGCATTCCGCCGAGCTGGACGCGAATGGGAGGGCCGTCCTCGCGGTGGGGCTGCGCGAGCTCGTCCGCAGGACGGAGGGCCTGGCGTTCAAACCCTTCGCGTCCGAGCGGTATCCGCTGCCGCTCTGCCTCGCCGTGTACGGCAAGGTGCCCGAGCCGGGGGAGGTCCGGGAGGCGGTCCGGCGCCTCGCGGAGGGCGATCCCGGCGACGCGCTCGAGCCCGCGCTCGTGCTCGCCGAGCTGGCCGCCGGGAACGATCCGGACATGGCGGAGGCGGTGCCGGCGGACCCGGCCTTTCTCAGCGTCGCGTTCGACAGCAAGCGCCTCAACGGCTGGCTCGCGCAGGCCGGGGACGCGGATCCGGCCGCGCTCAAGGCCGCGGTGGGTCGTTGCTGGCAGTTCAAATTCATTCCCGGCGCGCGCGGCGGCTCCGGACTGTATCCGCTCCTCAACCTACTCTGCCGGTACGCGTTCGTGTACGGCCGGATCGAGCCGGGCGATCCGCACGCGCTGTCGCATTTCCTCGACGAGTTCGGCCAAGGAGTCCTGGTCTGCCGGGGGACGCTCGCCCCGGCCGAGCTGGCGCTGTCGCTGGCGGCGATGAAGTTGGGCGTCCCCGCGGTCGTGCCCGCGGATTACCCCTTCACCTTGGGCCGCCGGATCGCGGCCGATACTCCCGAGGCGGTCGCCAAGGCCGTCGGCCGGTTTCCGGGAGTCCGCCGGCTGCTTCCAATGCCCGGCGTTCCGCCGCTTCCCGACTGCGTGGACCCCCGGCTGGCCCATCAACGGTTCGAGACAGCCACGGTGTGGGGCGACACCGCACAGAGTTTCTTCCTGCTGCGCCGGGGCCGGGTGGAGGAAACCGGGGTGGCGGTGGAGGGTGCCCCCACCGGTCCGCTGGGGGTCCTGCTCACGGCCGAGGCTGATCCACTGGACGACGGCGACCGCGCGTACATCGAGGCGCAGATCGTCCCGGTGCTTTCGATGATCCGGGGCGTCGAGGCAGAACTGCGCGAGGGCCGGCTGGTGCTGCGCCTCGCCGCGGAACACAGCCTGACGCCGCAGCGCATCGGCGAGGTGCTCGTCGCGGCGCTGCGCCACGAGTTCCCCCGGATCGACCGGGTCGCGGCCCGGGTGATCGGCGACCCCGCCGTGCTGGGCGACATGGCGGCCCCCCGACCCGGCGGGCACCGCCCGCGGCCCCCGGCGCGG
>CAYHEI010000411.1:0-3422 GCA_964355385.1 uncultured bacterium
TACGAGATCGTTTCACGTGACTGGAGTTCAGACGGGTGCTCTTCCGATCTGGTCACGGCATCCCCCGCCGCGGGAGACGCGGGCGTCTGAGTCAGCACGGCCGCGGGCGCGGGCGCGGGCGGCGGGACGAGCGCGAACGCCGCGGAGTTCGACGTGACGACCGAGGACCCGCACCCGTTGCTCGCCCACGCCCAGGCGGTGGAGGTCGCCGTGACGGGAGAGCACACCGTCGCCGCGCTCCCGCTGATGGTGAAGGTGTAGCTCGAGCCGGGGGGCAGATTCAGCCCGCCCGCGCTCCAGACGAACCGCGTCCCGGTGCCCGGCACGCTCGCCACCGCCGGCAACGCGAACGCGGAAGGCTGCTCGGTGTCGAGCGCCCAGCGCGGCGTCACGGGCGGAACCGTGTCCACCACCGTCAGGTCGGTGATCGGCGCGCTCCCCGCGTTGGTGACGACGAGGCGCCACTGGACCGCCTCGCCCGGCGCCGCGGAGGCCGGAACGGCGAAGAGCGAGACCGAGAACGCCACGGCCCCCGGCAGCGCGGTGAAGTCCGTCCGGTTGGTCGTCGCCACGAGCGGCGGACAGCCGTTCCCGGCCGTGACCCACGCCGTGTTGCTCACCGGCGCCGGCGCGCACAGGTTCCCCACCGTCCCCGTGATCGTGAACGTGACGGTGACACCGGGCGCGAGGCCCCCGAAGGGCAGTTGCGCGGCTTCGGCGCTGCTCAGCGGCCCGCTCCCGCCGGCCGCCACCAGCGTCGCGCCCGCCAGACCGGCGGCCGGAAACCCGCGCGCCGTCAGCAGCGGTGTCTCGGCACGCCAGGTGCCCCCCACCGGATCGAGCGACTCCACCACGGTCTGGTCGATTCCTCCGGCGCGCCCGCCGATGACGTAGATCCGCCCGAACGCCGCCACGGCCATGGCGGCCTCGCGTCCCGTGGGCATCGGCGCCCCCACGGCCCAGGTGTTCGTGCCGGGGTCGTACACGTCCACGGAGCTGAGCGAGCTCGCGCCGCCGCACACGTAGACCTTGCCGTTCGCGGCGGCGGCGGTCGTCCAGTTCCGGCCTGTCGGCATGGCGGCCTTGCCCGCCCAGGTGTTCGACCCCGGATCGTACTCTTCCATGGTCGTCAGGCCGCCCGTTCCGCCCGCGACGTACACTTTGTCGTTCAACGCGGCCACGCCCGGCGAGTACCGCGCGGTCGGCATCGACGCCCGGGCCGTCATCGTGTCGGAACCGGGGTCGTACTCGTCCACGTTGTTCAGGGTCGCGCCGTTGATGCCTCCACAGATGTAGATCCGGCCGTTGGACGCGAGCGCCGCGCCCACGAGGTAACGCGTGACGGTCATCGGCGCGACGGGACTCCACGCGTTCGCGACGGGATCGAACACCTCGCCGCTGCTCAGGTACGGGGCGCTGCCGCCGCCCCAGACGTACAGCTTGCCGTTCGCGCCGGCGGACGCGGGCGCCTGCCGCCCGGCGGACATCGCGTTCTGGGCGATCCAGGTCAGCGCCACTCCACCGCCGCCGCTGGTCCACACGAAGCGGGTCCCGGATCCCGGGACGCTGCTCACCACGGGAGGCCCGAATCCCTCCGGCTGCTGGGACGCCGCGGCGGTGACGAGCGGGGACACCGTGTCCACGACGGTCATCGTAGTGAGCGTCGCGCTTCCGGAGTTGGTCAGGATAACCCGGTACGTGACCGACGCCCACGCCCCCGGCACTGCGGGCGCCAGCTCCTCGACGGCGGTGAACGCCACAGGGAGCGGTGACAAGACAAAATTCACCTCGTTGGTGACGACAGACACGGGGCCCGCGCACGGTGACGACGCCGCCACAACCGCGGCGTTGGCCACCCCCACCACGCCGCACGGCTCCGCCATCTGACCAGTGACCGTGAACGTGAAGACGCCACCCGGCCCGAGCGCCACGGCGGACGAGGCCCAGGCGTAGAGCGAGCCGCTGCCCGGAACCTGAGTGAGCGACGGCGCGCCGAACCCCGCGGGCTGGTCGGTCACGGCGTTCACGACGGACGGAGACACCGTATCCCACACGAGCACGGAGGTCAGCGTCGCGGACCCGGTGTTCCGGACGATTACGCGGTAGACGATCGTGGCGCCGACGCCGGGCGACGCCGGCGACTGCTCCGCCGTCGCGGCGACACCAGGAACCAGTCCGGACGGCGCGACGCCGAACGTCACGGGGTTGGAGGCCTGCGCGGTGATGCCGCACGGCGTGGAGAAGGCGGCGGTGGCCTCGTTCGTCACCGTCCCCGGCGAGCACGCCTCGGCCGCCAGCCCCGTGATCGTGAAGCTCAACGTCGCGCCGGGCGCCAGCCCTTCCGTGGGCACGAGACCCTCTTCCGTGGTCGCCACGACCGGGCCGAGGGAGGAGCCGCCCACCGCGTACAGCCGATTGCCCGCCGCCGCGCCCCCCATCGCCTGCCGCGGTCCGTTCATCGAGGTCGACACCGACCAGGTGTTGGTGCCGGGATCGTAGACCTCGACCACAGCGGTGTCGCTTCCGAGGGTGTTCATTCCCCCGAACACGTAGATCCTCCCACCGACCGCGGCGGCGGACGCGTAGAAACGGGGGGTGGGCATCGGGGCCCGCACCGTCCAGGTGTTGGACCCGGGATCGTAGACCTCGGTATCGCCCAACGCGGGTGGGCCGCCGCCGCTTGCGCCGCCGAGCGCGTAGATCTTCCCGTTCGCGGCGGCCGCCGCGAGCGAGTCGCGCGCCGTCGGCATCGGCGCCTTGGTCGTCCAGAGGTTGGTCCCCGGATCGTACTCCTCGAGCAGGTTCAGCGCCCCCGCCTGGTTGCCGCCCACGACATACACCTTCCCGCCCGTCGCGGCCGCCGCGGGGGCCCACTTCCCCAGCGACATCGGCGCGCGGCCGGCCCAGAAGTTGCCTGCGACGTTGTACGCCTCCACGGTGGCCAAGCCGTCCCCGCCCATCGCGTAGACCCATCCCCCTTCCGAGGCCACCGCCAGCCAGCGCCGGGCGGTGGGCATCGGCGCGCGGGCCGCCCAGAGCCCCGTCGCCGGGTCAAACGCTTCGTTCGTCGCGAGGGAGATCCCGAACCCGCCGCCGACCGCGAAGATCAGTCCGCCCGACTCGGCGGCGCCGAGGTAATCGCGGGCCGTCGGCATGTCCGCCTTGAGCGTCCAGGTAATCGCCCCGCCCGGCACGGCCGTCCACACGTACCGGGTTCCCGATCCGGGGACGCTCGTCGCGACCGGCGGGACGAAGCCGAAGGGCTCCTGCGTCGCGACGTTCACCACGAGCGGCGAGACGGTATCGGTGAGCGTCAGGCCGGCAAGCGTCGCGGCGCCGGTATTCGAGACGTCGATCCGGTACGTCACGTCCGCCCCGGGCCCGGGCGATGCCGGCATCTGGGTCTTCACGACGGTGAAGCC
>CAYHEI010000412.1:0-3415 GCA_964355385.1 uncultured bacterium
CGGCGGATTCTCGCATTGCAGGCACGGCAGCGGCACGAGGCCCCGGCGTGGGTGTTCGGCGGCGGCGTCCTCGATCTGCGGGACGATCCGGATCCACCGGTTGATTCGTTTGCGCGAGGCCTCTTCCGGGCTGCCCAGCATCTGGTTATTCTCGACCGCGCACGCGACGACGCACGCCTGGCACGCGGTGCAACGATCCAGGTCGATCACCATGCCCCAGCGCAGCTTTCGCGGGCCCTTCGCCGCCGCGTGGCCCCCTCCCCGCCACTTGCCGAACCCGTGCGGGAAGGCCGCCCACACTCCCGCGACGCCGGCCAGGAGCGCCCGCATGAAGTCGCGGCGCGATGACTCAGACGGCACGGATGCTCACCGGAGTTCCCTGCCACAACGGGGAACCGGACGGGCCTGGCACGTAGGGAACGATCTCGGCCGGATTGCTCCCCACGCCCTTGGCGTGGCGGCCCATTGCGGTGTGCCCCATGCCGAACGGCAGGCTGACCGTATCCTCGCGGATGCCTGGCATGTGCCGCGCGCGGGCGGTCAGCCCGCCCATGGCCGATTCGACGCGGACCAGGGCCCGGTCCGCCACGCCGAGCCGCCGGGCGGTCTCGGGATGGATCTCGACCCACGTCTCCCACTCCTCCCCCAGGTGCGGGCCCGCGAGGCTATGGAGGTAGGGGAGATGCCCGCCCTCGCCGCGCGCGTACGCCAGCGGCACGTGCACGTAGAGGCGAAGCGGACGCGCCGGGTCATCCCGCGATGCGGCTGGCTCGGCCAGCGCCTCCACCGGAAAGCGGACCTTCCGGCCACTCGTCTCTCCCAACGTGGCCTCCACCCCCGCTCGGGCGGGCGCCGATGTCCACCAGCCTCCGGTCCGCATGCGCGCGGCGACACCCGCCCGGCCAGCCGCTTCTTCCAGCGCTTCCACGAAGGTGCGCCACGGCAAGGCGGCCGCGGTCTTACCCCCGAGGGCGTGCGCGAGGGCGAGCACGAAGTCCCCGTGATCGCCCGTCTCGTGCAACGGCGGAACGACGGGCGGGGCGAAACTCAAGACGCCCCGGCCGTCCAGGGCCGTGGCGAAGCCGTACTGCCACGCCTCCAGCGAGGCGTGGGGCGGAAGGACCAGGTCGGCCAGCTCGGCGGTCTCGTCCAGGAACGGGGAAAAGCTCACCACGAAGGGGACCCGCGCCAGCGCCTTGCGCCACCGTTCCGGCGAGGGCTCGACGAACGCGCAGTTGACCCGCTCGAGCCACAGCACGTCGAGCGGAGCGGCGGATCCGGACGCGAGCGCCTCGGGCAGCGCGTGCAGGGAGGACAGTGGAGCGCGGCCGTTCGACGGCGCGGGCCCGCGCCCCAGGTTCAACTGATGGGCGGCGGCCTGCGTCCCCAGCACGCCGCGCCGGACGCCGATGGATCCGGTGAGCGCGTTGAGGCAGTGCACCGCCACCTGGTCCCGGAGAGGGCCACGCGAGGTGATCGCGAGGCTCGGCCGGATCCGTCCCATCTCCCGGGCCAATTCGACGATCTGTTCCGGATCCACGCCCGCCTCGGCGGCCACCCGCTCCGGCGCGTACCGATCCATCACCAGCGCCTTGAACTTCCCGAATCCGGCTGTCCAGCGCTCGACGAACGCGCGGTCGTACAGCCGATCGCGGATCAGGACGTGCGCGACGCCGAGCGCCAGCACCCCTTCCGTCCCCGATCGCGCCGGAATCCACGTGTCGGCTTTGGTGGCCGTGACGGAGAGACGCGGCTCGATCTGGACGATGCGGGTCCGTCGCTCCAGCCGGCTGCGCCGCAACCGGCTGTACGCGCGCTGTGCCTCCACCGGCGAAGGATGCGCCTGGAGCCAGTCCCATCCGAACGAGACGACGTGGTTCGCCTCCGCGAGGTCGTACACGAGCCCGTCCTCGATCTCGTGCATCAGGCGGAAGGCGTCCACGGGCATCTCGCCCGACGCCCAGTCCCACTCCCAGCTGTTCGGGGTTCCGAACGCGCGCGCGAACTCACGCTGCAACTCGTGCCGGATGTCCCGGATGGGTGCCGCGACGATGCCCAACCGCTCGGGGTGCCCGCGCGAGAGCAACGCGCCCAGCCGGTCCGCCAAGAGCCGCCCGGCCTCCTCCCACGAGATCTTCTCCCAGCCGCCCGTTCGCGATCCCGTGCGGCGCAAGGGACTCTTCAGCCGGTCCGGATGGTACAGTTCTTGGAGCTCGATGAAGCCCTTCGGGCACAGCGTGCCTGCGCAGACCGGATGTCCGGGATACCCTTCGACGCCGACCGCCCGACCGTCGGCGATCCGAACCCGCATCATGCACATCGCGGGACAGCGCTCGCACAGCGCGGGGGCCAGGGCCTCGGTTCCCGCGGCGGGCCCGGTCTCTCCGTCCCGCGCGCCGGCCGGCGACGACCCTCCCGCGCCCAGCGCCTTCGCCGCCGATCCTGCGGCCAGCAGCGCCGCCGCCTTGAAGAACATCTTCCGGGTCAGTCCCTCCTTCACGGCGCCCCTCTTTCGGCCGCAACGACGGTCTCGGTCACGGCCCAGGTCGGCGACCACAGGCGTGCGCGCCACGCGAGAAACGCGTAGTAGCCCAGGAGCATCAGGATCACTCCGGTCACCAGCAGTGCGAGGTTCCGGGCCCCGGCGTCCCGCGCGCTCGCCCGCGTCGTACCGCTCAGCGGTGGCATGCGAGGCAATCCGTGGTGATGTGACGCTCACGATGGCAGGCGAGGCAACGCGCCATCCGGATCGGCGGGTCCGGCCGGGCCGGCGGTCGGGTCAGGCCGGCAATCTTTCCGTGGCACGCCACGCACTCGATCTTCCCGGCGCTCACGTGCCGCCGGTGGCTGAACCGAAGCTTCGACGCGTAGGGCTTCAGGAACGGAATGGTGTCCGACGGCGGCAGATGGTACACCCGGTTCCACCGGATCTCCTCGCCGCGCACGCCGTAGGCGGCGACCTTCTTTGCCTCCGGGAGGGTGGTCTCCAGCGTCTCGTGACAGGCCAGGCATTCCGCCGTTGTGGGGATCCCCGCGCGGGCCGCGGTTGCGGCCCCCGAGTGGCATATGAGGCACTCCAGCCCCACATCCTGTACGTGCTTGCGATGGTTGAAGGCCACCGGCTGACTCACGGCTGCGACGGTGGCGTACGGCAGCGCGATCCAGAAGGTCAACGCCGCCACCACCAGCCACCCGGACAGTGCAAAGAACCATTCGCGCACCGTCGTTCCCTCCTGTTCGCGTCTACCGCCCTTCCTCCCTTACGCGGCCCCGGTCCCGCCCCCGCCGGACGGCGGGGCGAACTGCTTGGCCAGGGAGGTGAGACCGCCCATCCCCCCCATGCCCATGGTTTCGACGGCGCTCGACGGCACGATCACGACCGTGGCGTTGTGCCGCATCCCCTCGAGCAGGATGT
>CAYHEI010000413.1:0-3396 GCA_964355385.1 uncultured bacterium
TGGGGGGGATTGGGTGTTAAGGGGGTCCTGTGGGGGGGGGCCTGGGGGGGCTGGAGCCGGGGCGCGGGCGCGGTCCGGCGCAGGCCCGGCCGGAACACGCCGGTGGGCGAGACGGTGAGATCCGACGGCACCAGGAAGGCGGCGCGCAACGATCCGCGGCCCTCCGTGGCGTGCGCCGCCGACGGCTCGAGCAACGCGTATCCGCCCGTTTCCCACCGCGCGTCGGCGGGGGATTCGAAGCCCAGGAATGGCAGCTCGGGTCCTTCCGGTGGCCGCGGCGGCCAGATCCACCGCCGCGCCCGTTCCGCGGCGGCCCGGCCGTCCACGGCGGCGACCTGGACGGCGGCCGCGCTCGCGCGCCGCGCCGCGTCCGTCGCGCGCGCCAGCAGCCCCGGCGGGGTCAGATCGGCCTGCCCCTCCACGGTGGCGGAGAACGACACGGTTCCGCTCCCGTTCGCGCTGTACGTGAAGGTGAACCGCCGCGATTCGCCCGGGGCGAGCGCCACCGGCTTCGGCGGCGAGGGCCCGCGTTGGAAGGCGACGAGCGCTCCGCCGGCCACGGGCTGCAGCGCGGGCAGGATGCGCACCGCCCGCACGCCCCCGGTGTTGGAGACCGTCACGGCGACATCGAACCACTGCCCGCCGGTGACGGTGAGGGGGTCGGGCGAGAGGAAGGCCGTGAGCTGCGCGACGGCGGGGGGCGAGAGCGCGCCCGCGGCGCTTCCCCGGACCAGGACCGCGCCGCCCGCCAAGGTGCCCGACGCCTCGGCCCGGATCAGGACCACGCCGGTCCCCGCGAGGCTGGTGGTCCAGGTGAAGCGCTGGCCGCCGTTCGGCGGGATCGCGGCGGCGGCCGGCAGGGGCCCCGCGAACGCGCCCGCATACGCCGTCCCGGTGACGACGATGAGGCGCGGCGCCACGCCCGTGACCGCCACGGCGCCGGCGTTCGACACCGTGAGCGTGACGGTCACGGTCTCGCCGGGCAGCGGAAGCGGCGGACTCGAGGCCAGGGAAAGGCGCAACGGGGAGATCGTGATGCCGCTCGTGAGCGCCGCCCGGATGCCCGCGCGATCCCGGTACTCGGTCGCGGTGCCCGTGCCCGCAGGGCGCGCGGGAGCGGTCGAGGTCCTCGCGGGAGCCGCGGGGGCGGCCTGCAACGGGCCGGCCAGCGCGATCAGCAGCGCGGCCGCGAGGCGCGGCCGGCTCAAGCCGCCCCCTCGAAGCGTCCCATGCCGCGGAACTTGGCGAAGCGGCCTTGGAGCAGCTCCGCCGTCGGCAGCCCGGACAGCGCGGCGAGCGCTCCCGTGAGGGCGGTCTTCATGAGCGCCGCGGCGCCCGCCATGTCCCGGTGGGCGCCGCCCGGCGGTTCCGGGATCACGCCGTCGATCACGCCCAACTCGATCAGGTCTCGGGCGGTCATCTTGAGCGCCGTGGCCGCTTCCGGAGCGAACTTCGCGCTGCGCCACAGGATGGTCGCGCAGCCCTCCGGCGAGATGACGGAGTACACGGCATGCTCGAGCATGAGCACCCGGTCGGCGACGCCGATCCCGAGCGCGCCGCCGCTTCCGCCTTCGCCGATCACAACCGCGATGATGGGGACGCGCAAGCGCGCCATCTCGAGCAGGTTGCGGGCGATCGCTTCCGATTGCCCGCGCTCCTCGGCGCCGATCCCCGGGTACGCGCCCGAGGTGTCGATGAAAGAGAGCACGGGCCGCTTGAACTTCTCGGCGAGGCGCATCACGCGCAGGGCCTTCCGGTACCCCTCCGGGTGCATCATGCCGAAATTCCGCATCACGTTTTCCTGCGTGTCCCGTCCCTTCTGCTGGCCGAGCACGACGACGGGCGAGCCTTCCAACCGGGCGAAACCGGCCACCAGCGCCGGATCGTCCGAGAAGCGCCGGTCGCCGTGCAGCTCGACGAACTCGCTGAAGACGAGGCCGAGATAGTCGAGCGCGTGCGGGCGAAGCGGATGACGCGCCACGAGGACGCGCTGCCAGGGGGTCAGGTCGCGGTACAGCCCGCGCTTGAGTTCGTCGGCTTTGCGCTCGAGCGCGGTCAATTCGGAGGCGAGATTGATGTGGTTCTTGTCCTGGACGGCGCGCAGCTCCTCGATCTTGCGCTCAACTTCCAGCAGCGGGCGCTCGAACTCCAGACCCGACTCGTAGGCCATGGGTCAGAACGTGTAGAGGATTTTCAGGACCCGATAGTGGCCGTGGACGCCGTGGAAGAGCTTCATGAAATCGATCTCGACCCTAAGCCCCATGTCCCAGTTGTACCCGACGGACGCGTTCGCCTGGCGTTCCTTATGGAGCACGTCGTCGTATTCCAGGCCGACGATCAGTTCGGGCGTCAGCGAACCGGTCACCGCCCCGAAGACGTTCACGTCGTCCTTCACCGAGAAGGCCTTGTACTGGTTCACGCCGACCCCGCCGTGGAGTTGGAAGACCAGGCTCGACATGCCCAGATCCTTGGTCAGCACCCCGTACAGTCCGCGGCCGCGACGGGCTCCGATCGCGGGGACGGCCGCGCCGCCGTAGGCGATCCCGTCGTACCCCAGCGCCCCTTGAATCTGCGCCCCCGGAAGCCCCAAGACCTTGAGCTTGACGATCGCGTCCACGGGCCTGCTGTCGAACGTGGGCGAGCCGTAGCCGATCACGTTGTCCGCCTTGAACGAGACGCCCAGCATGAGGGAATTGTTGAAGCTGGCGACGCCGCGCGTGAGGAGCCCCCCGCCGGGGTACGTGCGAACGCCCAGGTGGAACATCCTCCCGTACATCGTCTCGGCGGTGGGTGTCTCCGCGACCTCCAGGGTCGGGCCGAAGGCGGCCTGCTCGGCAGGCACCGGAGAGGCGGCCCGGGCGGAAGGACCCAGCCAGAGGGCCGCGAGCAGGACGGTCGTCGCGCGTATCATGCGTCGGGTCATTCTACCCCGCCTTGCGTCCGGTTGCACGGGCCTTCCAGGGCACGCGTTTTGCGTCGGCCCACAACCGCTCCAGATCGTACCGGCGGCGGGCGGCGGGGTCGAAGACGTGCACCAGCACGTCGTGCGCGTCGAGCAGGATCCAGGGGGATCGCGCGTCGCCCTCGCGATGGTGCAGGTGCCCCCCCGCGCGCGCCACGGCTTCCTCCGCCGCCTCCGCCACGGCTCGCAAATGCGGTCCCGTGGAGGCGGTGGCGATGACCATGAAGTCCGCCACCGGCGTGATGCCGCGGACGTCGAGCACGACCGTGCGTTCCGCCAGTTTCTCGTCGGCGGCCCGCGCCGCTGCGATCGCCGCCGCGCGCGCCTGGCGCCCGGGCTCGGGTGCCGTCCGGCGCTTCGTCGAAGGACCGGCGCGGCGTTTCACGCGTCGCGTCCGCGGATCGCCCGGTGCCCCCACCCCGCGGGCCGCGTGG
>CAYHEI010000414.1:0-3386 GCA_964355385.1 uncultured bacterium
GTTTGCATCTTCGCCGCCATGGGGACGAACCGCCCTTGCGCCTGGAGCCACTTGCGGTACTCGAGGGCGGGCTGGATGGGCGAACCGGCGCCGAACACGATGCGAATCTCCCAGGTGCGCGCGGCGTCCAGCCGGGTGAACTTGCGAGTCACCGAGAATCCGATCCGGTCGTTCCGCCGCGCGTACTTCACCTCGGCGTCGAACGGGTCGGGAGCGAGATACGTGACCGTCTGCGGCCCCAGGTCCAGCCCCCAGCAGGGGAGCGCGAACTCCTCGGTCAGGGAGTTCTCGTCGTGCAGGATCTCCGCCCAGCCCTCGTCACCGGGCGGCACCCAGTTCCCCTCGCCGCGGGGGAGGATGAGCGCGCGCACGTTCGCATCGGGCGCGACGACGGGCCAGGTGACGGCGCCGGGACGTGAGAGCGTCAGGCGGACGACGCACGTCTCCCCGTCCGCGGTCATCGCGGCCGTCAGGCCGGCCTGGGGGAGGTCCCATTCGAGCCCCGCGGAAGTGGTCCGGGAGTCACCGGGCCGGCCGAGCCCCTTCTGGCCGTCCGAGAGCAACAGGATCTTCCCCGCGGCGGACACCGACTCCAAACGGAGCGTCCCGGGGTCCATGCGAAAGCTCCGGGGGCCCGCCTTGAGTTCGACCGCGGCAACCGCATGGCCCGCCAGGGCCGCGAAGATCAGGACGGCGATCCGCACGCGGACCAGTCTACCGCTTCGCGCGCCGTGCGGTCCGCGAGGACGCGCCGGGGGTGTATGATTCCCATCATGATTCGTCCGGATCGCGATCGGATGCCGGCGGCGTTCGCCAGCCTGCTCGTCACCGTGGGGTACCTCGCGCTCGCGGAACGCCTGCTGGAGGGGCGGTCGGTGTTCGGCTTCGCGCTCCGGCCTCCCGGGATCCTCAAGGCCCTCCGCGGGTCCGGCGCGCCGGGGCCGGCGGCCGCGTCGAACGCGGTCGCCTCGGAAACCGGCGCGTCCCGGGAGGCGCGCGCTAGCGTGAACGCGCTGTTCCGGGAGCTCGCCCGAGGGTCCCGCCGGCGCCTTCGCATCGCCTACCTGGGCGATTCGATCATCGAGGGGGACTTGATCACCGCCGACCTGCGCGCGGACTTGCAGGCCCGGTTCGGCGGAAAGGGCGTGGGCTGTGTCGATTTCGCGACGCCCTTCGCGGGATTGCGGAAGACGATCCGCGAAACGGCGGGATCCGGCTGGCGCCACTGGCAGATCGGCGTGGGGGCGCCGCCCCCCGTCGCGTGCGGCTTGGGCGGGACGTTGGCGATGGCGCCGGCCGACCGCGACACGGCGTGGCTTCGCTTCGCCGCGCCGAAGGGCCGCTGGAAGGGCGACTTCCCCGCCGCGGAGCTGTTGTACGGAGCCGTGCCCGCCGCCGGGCCGGGAGTCGAGGTGCCGGCGGTGATCGCGACGTCCCCCCGGGGGCGGAACGTGTTCCTCCTCGCCGGGCGGGGCGTCGTGAACCGGTTGCGGGTTCTCGACGGCCCGGCGCCGTGGCTGGAGCTGCGCTTCACGGGGGCTGCGCAGGTTCCGCTCTTCGCCCTGGACGTGTCGGCGGGCGACGGGGTGTTCGTCGACAATTTCGCGTTGCGCGGCTGCGCGGGCGGCGAGCTCTCGTCGATCCCCGCGGAAACGCTGAGGGGGTTTCAGGCGCTCCTGGCGTACGACCTGGTCGTGCTGCACTTCGGGATCAATGTGCAGCATCCCCGGCCGGAGGACTACCGCCTGTACGAGCGGTCGCTGCGCAGGACGCTTCGTCATCTGGCCGAGAGCCTGCCCGGCGTCCCCCTGGTCATGGTGTCGGCCCCCGATCGCGGCTTCCGGACCGAGGCGGGGATGAGCAGCCCCCCGCATCTCCCCTACGTGCTCGAGGCGCAACGGGCGGCGGCGGCCGAGGCGGGGGCGGCCTACTACAACCTCTTCGGCGCGATGGGCGGAACGGGCTCCATGGTCCGCTGGGCGGAGGCGAAGCCCCCGCTGGCGTGGAAGGATTACACGCACTTCAACGATCGGGGTTCGCGGGAGGTCGCGACGATGTTCGAGACCTTCCTAACGGGCGAGGCGCCGCGCCGTGCGCCCTAGCTCCCCGATGCTCGCGGCGGTGCTCCTCGGCATGGCGACAGGCGCGGGCGCGGCGACCGGCATCGAGCAGCCGACCGCGCTCGCGCCGTTCTTCGGGAAACTCCGGCAGATCCAGTCCGGCGGCGGACGCGTCGCGGTCCTGCACCTGGGGGATTCCCACGTGCAGGGGGAGGAGTGGACGGGTCCCGTCCGGAAGGCGCTGCAGGCGCGATTCGGTTCGGCGGGACGGGGGCTCGTGGTGCCGCTGGACGTCGCGGGAGTCTCCGGGGCGCTGGAACAGGAGTCCGCGAGTAACGTTCGCTGGCGGGCGCGCCGGATCGTCACCGAGCAAGGGACCGTTCCGGTGGGCATCGGCGGCATCACGGTGTGGACGGACAAACCCGCCTTCGTCCTCAACCTCGCGCTGACCGGCGCGGGGGAGACGTTCGACCGGGTTACGGTCTTCACCGAGTGCGGCCGGGGGCTCGGCGGCCTCGCCGCGGCCGAACATCCGGACGCGCGCGTCCTGGCCCGGGGCCGGCCGCAGACCGTGGAGGAGCGGTACACCGTGGAGCAGGGCGACACGCTGTGGGGCTTGAGCCGGGATTGGGGATGCCAGGTGCGCGACATTCAGCGCTGGAACCGGCTGACGTCCGACCTGATCCGGATCGGGCAGGTGCTCGTCCGGCGTCACCGGATACGGAAACTGGTGCCGGTGGATCGGTCGCAGTTCCGGGTCGTCGGAGCCCTGGGCGGCGACGCCGGGGTCGGCCCGTGCATGGCCGCCGTCGACCTGCCGGCGCCCGCGGATCACGTCTTCCTCGTGGGAGGCGGGGGGGGCGGGGTGCGTATTTTCGGGTTGCTCCTCGTACGGCGGTCGGCGTCCGGGGTGGTCTATCACACGGCGGGAGTGAACGGGGCGCGCTTCCGGCACTTCAACCGGACACCCCTCTTCTGGACGCAGGCCGCGGCGCTTCGTCCCGACCTGGTCGTGGTTTCGCTGGGGACGAACGAGTCGCTCGACCGGAGCTTCACGCCGGAGGAGTTTCGGCGCGACGTGGCGGAGCTGGTCGCGCGCGTGCGGGAGGCGCTCGGAACCGTCCCGGTGCTGCTCACCGCCCCGCCCGACCACGAGCAGGGCGGACGCCGGCTGGCGGGCTTCGCCGACGCGGTACGGGATGCGCTGTGGGACGCGGCGCGGGCGCGCGGCCTGGGCTTCTGGGACGCGCGCGCGGCCATGGGCGGGCCCGGGTCGGTCAAGGCCTGGCGGGAACGGGGCTGGATGGCGCCGGACCTGATCCATGC
>CAYHEI010000415.1:0-3381 GCA_964355385.1 uncultured bacterium
GCGGCGCAAGGCCCGAAGACGGACGGCCAGGCCGGCCGGCAGGCGCCGCCGCTCCCCCGTCACCCCCGTGAGCGACACGTAGTAGAGAAAGCCACGCGTCGCGCGGTCGATCGCCCGCAAACGGGCGCCGGGGGTCGTCGGCGCGGCCATGAGCACCTGAGCGACGCCCGCGTGGGCGAACGCTTCCGACCAGCCGCGCGCCTCCTCGAGCGGAAGATCCGGCACGATGATCCCCGCGACGCCCGCAGCCACGATCCGCCGGGCGGAAGCCCGAAGTCCGCCACGCAAGAGAGGGTTCGCATAGCTCATCAGGACGACGCGATGCCCGAGCCGCGCCGCGCGCTCCGCGACGCGGAGGCAGCGCTCCGGTGTGGCGCCGCCCTCGAGCGCCGCCTGCGACGACGCCTGGATCGTCACGCCGTCCGCCACGGGATCGGAAAACGGCACGCCCAACTCCAAACAGTCGGCTCCCGCGTCTCGTAGCATGTCCAGAATGCCCGGCATCGCCCCGAACGAGGGGTAGCCCGCGGTGACGTACGGCATGAAGGCGCGGAGACGCGCCGTGCGCCGCCGGGCGAACCAGGATTCCAGCGGAAGACTCACGGACGACCGCGTGTCGCACCGCGCGAGAGCGCGGGGCACGCCGACCGCGGCTTAGCCGTGGTCGGCGGCCGTGTTCTCGAAGCAGGAGCCATCAATGAAGCGATCGTCTGAACGTCCTTGTCGCCGCGGCCCGAGAGATTGATCAGGAGACGGGAGCCCGCCGGGAATCGGCGGGGGTGCCGCTTGACGTAGCCGAAGACGTGCGCGGGCTCAAGCGCGGAGAGAATCCCCTCGGTCCGCGCCAGCCAGCGGAACCCCGCAAGAGCGTCGGCATCGGTGGCGGACACGTAGTCCGCGCGCCCTGTCGCCTTCAGCTGGGCGTGCTCCGGCCCGACGCCCGGATAGTCGAGGCCCGCTGCGATGGAGTGCGTCGGGGAGACCTGGCCGTCGGCCGTCTGCAGCAGGTAGCTCAGCGAGCCGTGCAGGATGCCCGGCCGCCCCCGGGCGAGCGTGGCCGCGTGAGCTCCGCTCGCGAGCCCGCGCCCCGCGGCCTCGACGCCCACCAGAGCGACGCGGCGGTCCCGTAAGAAGGCGCGGAAGATGCCGATCGCGTTGCTCCCCCCGTTCACGCAGGCCAAGACGTGCGTCGGCAGCCTGCCGCACTGCGCCAGCATCTGCCTCCTCGCCTCTTTTCCGATGATGTTTTGAAACCATCCGACAATCAACGGATACGGGTGCGGACCCGCGGCGGAGCCGAAGATGTAGTGCGTGTCCCGGACGTTCGCGACCCAGTCGCGGAAGGCCTCGTTGATCGCGTCCTTGAGCGTCCGGGTCCCCGTGCGCACCGGCACGACCCGGGCGCCGAGCATCTCCATCCGGAACACGTTCAACGCCTGCCGCCGCGTATCCTCCTCGCCCATGTAGATGACGCACTCCATCCCGAGCAGCGCCGCCCCGGTCGCGGTGGCCACCCCATGCTGGCCCGCCCCGGTCTCGGCCACGACGCGCCGCTTCCCCATCCGCCGGGTGAGCAGCATCTGCCCGAGCACGTTGTTGATCTTGTGCGCCCCCGTATGGCAGAGATCCTCGCGCTTGATGAAGACACGGAGCCCGCGGCCCAGGGACGCGGCGAGGCGACGCGCCTCGAAGACGGGGGTCGGGCGGCCGACATAGTGCTTCAGCAGCCCCCCCAGCTCCCGCCGGAACGCGGGATCCCGCCGCGCGCGCCGGAACTCCTTCTCGACCTCCCGCAGCGCGGGCATGAGCGTCTCCGGCGCGAATTGACCGCCGAAACTTCCGAACCATCCTCGCTTGGACCTCATGCCGTCTTCGCCGCGCGGATGAAGCGGCGAACCTGAGCGTGGTCCTTCACGCCCGGCTCCCGCTCCACGCCGCTGCAGACGTCCACGCCGTAGGGCCGGGCCGCGCGGATCGCGCGGCGCACGTTCGCGGGGGTGAGCCCCCCCGCCAGCAGGAACGGCGATGTCGGACGCGTGCGCCGCACCAGGCTCCAGCGAAACATCCGCCCGGTCCCGCCCCCCGCCTTCGCGTCGTAGCTGTCGAGCAAGAGCAGCGGCGCCGCGAGCCGTTTCGCCCGGGCCAGATCCGCCTCGCCCCGCACCCGCACCACCGGCACCCACGTTGGGGACGCTATTAAATAATTAACTTTCTCCTTAGAGTTACTTAATAACTTAATAGCGTCCCCTCGGGCGAGGGATTGGATGAAGGACGCGCCGCAGGATGCGGCAGTCTCACGCATGAAGCTCGGCTCCTCGTCCGCGAAGACCGCGAAGGAGGCAACCAGGGGGGGCAACGTGCGGATGATGGCCCGGGCCTCGCCGATCGTCACCTTGCGCGGGCTGGCGTGATGGAAGTTGAACCCCAGGGCGTCCGCGCCGGCATCCACGCACGCCCAGGCGTCGCGCAGGCTCGTGATCCCGCAAATCTTGACCCGAACCACGCCGGCCTCGTCACCCGCGAACCGCCCGATGGGCGGTTCGCGCGTTGTCGCCGGGGCTGCGCATGTCAGGAATTAAAGAGCTCCTGGACGAAAGGAGCCGCATGCCGCGCGCGCATCAGGGCCTCCCCGATCAGCACGGCGCTGAAACGCAGTTGCCGCAGCTCGTCGATCTGCCGCGCACTATCCACGCCGCTCTCGCAGATCGCCTCGACACCCGGAGGAATCCGCGCGCGCAGCTCGGCGGCCACCTTGAAATCGACCTTGAAGGTGTCGAGGTCGCGCGTGTTGATCCCGATGATGTCGGCGCCCGCGTCCAGCGCCCGCCGGAGCTCCGAGGCGGAATGGACCTCCACGAGCGGCGCGAGCCCGAGATTGCGCGCGGTCTGCACGTAGAACTTGAGTTTCGGCCCGGGCAGCAGACGCCCGATCAGCAGCACCGCGTCCGCCCCGGCCATCCGGGACTCGTAGAGCTGGTACTCGTCCACGATGAAGTCCTTGCGGAGGATAGGGAGCCCGCAGCCCTGCTTCGCGAGTTTGAGGTTCGCCATCGACCCCTGGAAGTACTTCGCATCGGTGAGCACCGAGAGCGCCGCCGCGCCGGCCGCCTCGATTTCTTTCGCCAGCGCCGGCACGTCGAACTTCGCCCGAATCACGCCCTTGAGGGGGGAAGCCTTCTTCAGCTCCCCGATGAGGTGCAGCTGGTACGCCTTGCGACGCACGATCGCCTCGCGAAATCCGCGCGTGGGCGGCGCCTTCGTCAACTGGTCGATCAACGCCTGCAGCGGCACGGCCTTCTTGGCCGCCGCGACTTCCGCGCGCTTGGTCGCCAGGATCCGCTTGAGGAGCGCCGAAGCGCGAGCAGACGGCGCTGTGGACGA
>CAYHEI010000416.1:0-3378 GCA_964355385.1 uncultured bacterium
GATTCCCTCGGAACGCTGGCGATGATGGCGACGGCGGAGGCCGCGTGCTGGTGGCTCGGCTCCCCGCGCCGCCTGCGGAAGCTCGCCGTCGCGCTGGCGGCGGTGCATCTCGTCGTCCAGTTCGACGCGATGCTCCAGTACATGGGGCTCGATTCGCATCGCTGGGCGTTCCAGTACGGAGTGGAACGCATCCGGCCGTTCGCGTCGCTTGGAAACCCGAACCACCTCGGCGGGCACTTCGCGGCGCTCCTGCCGTGGGCCGCCGGCTTATTCCTCGCGGCGGGGTCCGTCCTCGCGCGGGCCGCGACGCTGGGGCTGGCCCTGGGCTGGGCCGTGGTCGTGCTCGTGGCGCAGACGCGCGGCGCGTGGATCGCGGCGGCGGCCGGGACGGCGTGGCTCGGGTGGCGCTGGTGGGTCGAGGACCGGCGGGGGGTCGAGAGCCGGCGCGCGTGGCTGCTCGGGCTGGGGATCGCGGCGGCGGCGGCGGGCGCCCTGGCGATCATGTGGAACCCCGATCTGGCGATCCGGGTGGGCTCCCTCTTCCATCCCGAGTTCGGCCAGGTCGCCAAGCGGTACTCCTCCCTGCGCGCGGGGATGCTGGCCTGGCGCGAGCGGCCGCTCGCGGGGCTCGGGCCCGGCTGCTTCATCCACGCGTACGGCCGGCACATGGCCCGGGCGATCCCGGAGGGGGAGGAGCGGCAGTTCGTCCACACGTTCTCGGAGGGGTTCGCCCATTGCGAGCCCGTGCAGCTGCTCGTGGAAACCGGCGTCGCGGGGACCGGGCTCTTTCTCTGGCTCCTCTGCGCGGGCTGGCGCGCGGCGCGGAGGCATGCGGACCGGCGGGTGGGGCGGGCGCTGGAGGCCTGCGCGGTGGCGCTGGCCGTCCAGGGGCTGACCAACTTTCCGCTGCACGTCGCGCCGACCGCGTTCCTTTTCGCGCTCGGGCTCGGCCTGGTCGCGACGACGCGCCTCGTCGCTCCGGCGACCGCCGGTCCGATCCGGCTCGCGGCGGCGGGGGCGGTCGCGCTCGCCGTGGGGACATTGGCGGCGGCGAGCTTCACCGCCAGCCTCTATACGCGCCTGGGCTACGACTACCGCAACGCCGGGCGCTGGTACGAGTCCGCGCGGTGGTACGAACAATCCATGAAGATCGACTGGCACGACCGCCGCGAGGCGTTCTACGCGGCGTCCATGCGCTTCCAGAGCGGCGCCAAGGCGGAATCCATCCCGCTCTTCGAGGCCGAGATCCGGCGCAACCCGTATTTCATGGACAGCTTCGCGAACCTCGGCGCCGTGCTCGGGTCGTTGAAGGACGTCGCGGGAGCGGAGCGGAACCTGCTCCGCGCGATCGAGCTGAACCCCGCGTACGCCGACGCCTACGCGAACCTGGCCGTCGCGCGGCTCGAGCAGAAGCGGGTCCGGGAGGCGTTCGACCTCTTCTCCAAGGCGCTCGCGCTCGAGCCCGAGAACGCGCTCGCGAAGAACGGGCTGGAATCGGCGCGTGCGAAGCTGGGCGGCGGGGCGCGATGAATCTCAAGGCGGCGATCTTCGACTTCGACGGCATCATCCTCGACACCGAGCGGGTCGAGTTCGAGACCTGGAACGTCCTCTACGGCGAGCGCGGCGTCGAGCTGAAATGGGTGGACTGGTCCGTCTGCATCGGGACCGCGGGGGCGTTCGATCCCTACGCGCACTTGGAGCGGATCTCCGGGCGGCCGGTGGACCGCGCCGACCTCGTGGGGCGCTACCGGGCGGTGAATCGCGAGCGGCTCGCCGGCCTGGTGCCGATGCCGGGCGTGGTGGACCTGCTGCGCGAAGGCCGGAGCGCGGCGATCAAGCTGGCGATCGCGTCCAGCTCGCAGACGGAGTGGGTGCGCGACAATCTCGCCTTGCACGGCCTGACGGAGTGGTTCGACGCCGTCCTGGTACGCAACGAGCGGCTGCCGGCGAAGCCGAAGCCGGACCTCTACCTGGCGGCGCTGGAAGCGGTGGGAGCCACGGCGGGGGAGGCCGTGGCGTTCGAGGACTCGATGAACGGGATCGCGGCGGCCAAGGCCGCGGGGATCTTCTGCGTGGCGGTGCCCAACGCGATGACGCGGGGGCTGGATCTCTCCCGCGCGGATCTGATCGTAGGCAGCCTGCGGGACGTCACCCTCGCGGGCCTCGCGCACAAGCTGGCTGGAAACGGGCGGGGCCGGTGATCCCCCCGGCCCGGGGCGCGCTCCTGGGCCGCCTCCTCCTGCTCTCCCTGGTGTTTTCCCTCCCGCTCGCCGTGCTGCCCGGCGCGAACGATTACGTGATGCGACCCAAGATGGCCGCCGCGCTGATCGGGGCGATCGCCGTGGCGGGGTTCGCGCTGGCCCGGGGGAACGCGGTCTGGCCCGCCGGTCATCCCGCAAGCCTCCCGGCCGCCTGCTGGCTGTTGGCGTCGGCGGTGGCGGCCGCGGGGGCCGTGAATCGCTGGCAGGCGGCCCGGCTGGCGTGGCAGGCGGCCGGCTGGCTCGCGCTGTTCGGCGCCGCGGCGGCCGTGCGCGTCGAATCCGGCCGGATGATCGGCGTCGTCGCGCTGAGCGTCGCCGTCCAGTTCGCCGTCGCCGTCGCCCAGCTTTCCGGCCGGTGGATCGTGGGGCACGGTGAACTCTTCGGCCCCGGCCGGATCTACGCGACGCACGGGAACCCCAGTTTCTTCGGCCCGTACCTCGCGCCGGTGGCGGTGCTGTTGCTGGCGGGTTTGTTGTTCAACTTGGCCCGACTGCGTCGGGCCGCCGACTTGTGGCCGGCGCCCGTGCTCTTCGCGGTGCTGTTCATGCTGTACAAGTCCGGCGTGATCGACGCCTGGGCGGGGCTGGCCGTGGGCGGCGCAGCGGCGGTCTGGCTCGCGAGTCGGGGGAGCCGGCCCTGGCTGCTCGGCGGAGGCGCGGTGCTCGTCCTGGCGGGCGGGGTCGCGCTCCAGCTCCTCACGGCGCGCGCGAGCGACCGGCTGGACTACCTCAAGGTCAAGGCGTTCTCCTGGCACGCCGCGGCGTGGATGTGGCGGGATCGGCCGCTGCTCGGCGCCGGGCCCGGCGGCTTTCAGACGGGGGCGCCCGACGTCATGGCGCGCGTGCACGCCCAGTGGACCCGGGTCTGGCGGATCCCCGAGACGTTCGTGGCCCCGCACGACGAGGCGTTCGCGCACAACGATATTCTCCAAATGCTCGCGGAGACCGGCGTGCGCGGCTTCGGGGCGTGGTGCTGGCTCGTGGCGACCGCCGCGCGGCTCGGCGCGCGGGCCCTCGCGCGGGGCGACCGGTCGCGGCCCCCCCGGCTGGGCCCAGGCCCGGCGTATAGTACAACCCAGCGAAATAAATATAAGAAACAAAAACAAAAAACAAAAAA
>CAYHEI010000417.1:0-3373 GCA_964355385.1 uncultured bacterium
CGGGGGCCAAGCGCCGGGGGGCATGTACGCGCTCATCGTCGACGGCAAGGTCGTGGCGCGCAAGCCGGAGCCCGTGACGGTTCCGGCCGGCGGCGCGATGGCGCACTTCATCGAATCCATCCGGCGCGGGAAGCCCCACATCGCCGACGGGCGCGACGGTCTCGCCGTGATGAAGGTGCTCGACGCGATCTACGCGAGCGCCAAGCGAGGGGCGCCCGTCCGGATCCGCTAGGCGGCCGGGCTGCGCGAGGGCGACGGCGGAGCGCACCTGATCAGCGTGCACCGCGATCCCTCCGTGGCGTCGTCCAGTTTCCTGCAGGGCGAGGACTGGCTGGCGTTCAACATGATCCAGACCTGCGTGGACTACGACCGCATCGTCGAGGCGGTGGCCGCCGACTACGCGCGATCGCCCGCCAAGCCCGTCGTCATGGCCGAGGGAGGGTACGAGGGACTCGAGTTCGGCAGGCTCCAAGAGTCCTTGCAGATCCGGCAGCAGGCCTTCCGCACCCAGCTCGCGGGCGGCCACCACGTGTACGGGCACAACGACGCGTGGCAGGCGCCCCGGGAGTGGGAGCGGTGGCTGGATTCGCCCGGTGCGCGTGACCTCAAGGTGTTCCGGGAGATCGTCACGGCGCTGCCCGGGTGGGAGGATCTCGTGCCGGACCAGTCCCTGCTCATTTCGGACGCGGGACGGGGACCCGGGCTGGACGCGGCGGCCCGCTCGGCAGAGGGCCGCTGGGCGGTCGGGTGCCTGGGGGCGCCGGGAACGGCCGCCCCGCGCGCGGACGCGCTGGGCCCCGGGCGCGGCGGACAGGCCGTGTGGATCCGCCCCGCGACGGGCGAACGCCTGCCGGCGGGGGAAATCGCTCCGGGGGAGGCGCCGTCCCGTGCGACGCCCGCAGGCTGGGACGACGCGCTTTTCCTGCTCGAAGCGGTGTAGACTCGGAATCGGAATGAAACGCGCGGCGAGGCCCCGGCCGGTCAGGAAGATTTACATCCAGACGGACCTTGAAGCCGTGGCGGGGGTGCTGAACTTCGAGGAGTGGTGCGTCTCCTCCGGCGTGCACTACCACCAGGCCCGGCGGTTGCTGACGCTGGAGATCAACGCCGCCGTGAAGGGGTTCTTCGCGGGCGGCGCGCGGGAGATCGTGGTTGCGGACGGCCACGGGCCCGGCGGCGTGAATCCCGAGCTGATCGACTCCCGGGTCGACCTGATCCGCGGCTGGCCCAACGGCTGGCCGCTCGAGCTCGACGCCTCCTTCGACGCCCTGGCGTTCGTCGGCCAGCACGCGAAGGCGGGAACCGAGCGGTCGCATCTGACCCACACGCAGGGCTTCAACCACCTCGATCTTTCCGTGAACGGCGTCTCGCTCGGCGAGTTCGGCCAGCTTGTCGCGTGCGCAAGCGAGCTGGGGTGCGGACGATCTTCGCGGCGGGCGAGGAGGCGCTGTGCCGCGAGGCGGAAGCGCTCGTGCCGGGCATCGAGACGGCGAGCGTGAAGCGCGGCCTGCGCCGCGGAGAACACGGCGACGACCTGAGCGAGCGCGAGTACCAGCGATTCAACACGGGGGCCGTCCATGTGCCGCCCGCGCGGGCGCGCACGCTGATCGAGGCCGGCGCGCGCCGCGCGATCGCCCGGGCGCGTCGCGAGGTATTCGGCATCGTGCCGTTGACGCCGCCGTTCGAACGCATCGTGCTCCTGCGTCCGGACGACACGCATCCGACGAAAAGGATCTCACGGGAGACGCACCCTACGAGCGTCAGCGGCGTCCTGAACCTGCCCTACGACCCGAAACCCCTGTGAACCTCCGCGGCCCGCTGCTGCTCGCCGTCGCGGCGCTCTGGACCGCGGGCGCCGCCGCCAAGCCGATCCCCCCGGAGTGTTTCACCGACGGGTTCGCGGTGGGCTGCCAGGCGTGGAGCTTCAACCGGTACACGGCGTTCGAGGCGATCGCCAAGACCGCCGAGGCGGGCGGCCGGACGATCGAGTTCTACCCGGGCCAGCCGTACTCGCCGGCCGAGCGCGAGCTCAAGCTGGACCATCACCTGCCGGCCGCCGCGCTCGCGCGGCTGCGGGAGGAGTTGCAGCGGCGCGGCGTGGTCGCGGTCAACTACGGCGTCGTCTGGCTGGGTGGCGACGAGAAGGAGGACCGGGCGGTGTTCGAGTTCGCGCGCACGCTCGGCCTCTACGCGGTCACCAGCGAGCCGGACCCGGCGTCCCTGGACCTGATCGAGCGGCTGGTCAAGGAATACGACGTCCGCCTCGCGATCCACAACCATCCGAAGCGGGCCGACGATCCCGCGTACCGGAACTGGGACCCGCGGTACGTGCTGTCGCTCGTCAAGGACCGCGATCGCCGGCTCGGGAGCTGCGCCGACACCGGCCACTGGCTGCGCTCCGGGATCAAGCCGGCGGACGCGCTGCGGATTCTGCGCGGCCGGATCACGAGCGCGCACCTCAAGGACCTGAACGTCTTCTCGCCGGACGGCCACGACGTGCCGTACGGGCTCGGCGTCGCGGACGTCCCCGGCCTCCTCGCGGAGCTCCGGCGCCAGAAGTTCGCCGGCAACCTCTCGATCGAGTACGAGTACCACGAGGATGCCTCGGTGCCGGAGATCGCGCAGTGCATCGGCTTCGTTCGGGGGTTCGCCTCGGCAGCGGGCCGGTGATCCGGCGAGGGTGTATCGTGGAACGATGATCTTGCCCGCGATGGTGTTCGTGGTCCTCGCGTGGTGGCCCGGCGCGCCGCCCGCCGCCGCCGCTCCGGCTCCGGTGCACCTCAAGGCGGAACTCCTCGTCGAGGCCGGGACGCTCGCGCCGGGCGGGACCACCTGGATCGGGGTGCGGTTGATCCCCGACCGGGGCTGGCACGTGTACTGGACCAACCCGGGCGACTCGGGCACGCCGCCGGTGATCTCGTGGAAACTTCCCAAAGGCTTCACGGTCGGGGAGGTGCGCTGGCCAAGGCCGGAGCGCATCCCGGAGGGCCCGCTCGTGAGCTTCGGGTACACCGGGCCCGTCTTGCTGATGGCGCCGCTCATGATGCCACGCGACCTATCCGCCGGGGCGACCGTGGCGCTTGCCGCCTCGGCCCGCTGGCTCGTGTGCCACGAGATCTGCATCCCGGGCCGGGCCGAGCTTTCGCTCAGCCTGGTCGCGGGCCCCGGCCGCGCGGGCGCGTCGGCGGGGACGTTCGCCCGGGCCCGGGGGGCGCTCCCGGCTCCGTCGCCCTCCGGCTGGCAGGCCTCCGCCGCCGTGGATGACAAGGCGATCGTGCTGGACCTGGTCGGCGCCGACGTGCGCGTCCCGGCGTACTTCTTTCCCCTGCGCGAGAACCTGCTCGACAACGCCGCCGCCCAGGTGTTGAGGCGG
>CAYHEI010000418.1:0-3369 GCA_964355385.1 uncultured bacterium
CCCCCCCGCCGGCGGGGGGCGGGGGGGGGGGCCCCCGGGGGGGGGGGGGGCGGCCACGCCCAGGACGCGCGCGCCCGGTTCGCCCGTGGGCGTCGGGAGTTCCCGCGCGCGGCCGCGTCCGACGACTTGCTGTTCTGGGAGGGCGAGGCGGCGTGGCAGGCGGAGGAGTACGCGGACGCGGAGCGCGCCTGGAGGGAGCTTGTGGAGCGCGAGCCCGACACCCCCTGGCGCGCCCAGGCGCTCTACCGCCTGGCTTGGGCCGAGGACCGGCGCGGAGCGCACGAGCCGGCGCTGGAACGCTTCGCCGAGGCCGGCCGCTTGGACCCCGCGCTTGCCCCCTCCGCCGGGCTCCAGCGGGGCTGGGCCGCGCTCGCACTCGGCCGGGTCGCGGACGCCGCGACGATGTTCGCGGACGTGGCGCGGCGGCAGGCCGCCGGGCCCGCCGCCCAGGAGGCGCTCATCGGCCAGGCGGAGTGCGCCTACCGCGAGGGCGACTTCGCGGGCGCGGGGAAGCTCTTCGACGCCGCGCTCGCGCTCTCTGCCGACGCCAAGTCGCGGGCGGCGATCCGCTACAGTCTGGCCTGGACCGCGTACCGGCAGCGGCAGCCCGCGCGCGCGCGCGGGGAGTTCCTGGCCGTGGAGCGCGAGTTCCCCTCCGAGCCGGCGGCGCCCTTCGCGGCGTACCGCGCGGCGCTGTGCCTCCTCGAACTCGAAAAGCCCGACGAAGCGCTCGTCGCGCTGCGCGAGGTCCAGGCGCGGTACCCTCGGCACCTGGCCGGCGAGTGGGCCGCCTACAGCCGGGGCTGGATTCATCTGACGGCGGGGCGTTTCAACGAGGCCAAGGCGGCGTTCCGGGCGCTGCTGGACGAGTACCCGGCGGGCTCCCTCGTGGCTCCCGCGAAGTACCTGTTCGCCTCGACGATGTTCTCGGAGCGCCGCTTCGCCGACAGCGAGCGCGAGTTCGCGTCCTTCGCGGAACGGCACGCGGACTCCGGGCTCGCCGACGGCGCGCTGCTCTGGGCGGGCTGGTCCGCGCTGCTCGACGGGCGGCCGCGCGACGCGCTGGCGTTCGTGGACCGGTTCACCGCAGCCTACCCGGCGAGCGCCTGGAAGCCCGACGCCGCGCTGGCCGCGGGCGAGGCCCATTTCCTTCTTCATGACTACGACCGCGCGGCAGCGTCGTACGTGGCGGCCGCGGAGGACAAGGGGGACGCGCGACTGCGCGGCTTGGCGGGGTTGGGCTGGTGCGCGTTCGCGACGGAGGATTGGAAGGGGGCCGAAAAGTGGTTCCGCACGCTCGCGGGCGAGGCGCCCGCGGGCAAGGCCCGGCTGCGCGCGCGCGTCCGGCTGGGCGACGCGCTGTTCAACCAGAAGCGCTTCGCGGAGGCGTCCGCCGACTATCGCGCGACGCTGGCCGGCGAGGAGGAACCGCTGGCGCGCTGGGCGCAGCTCCAGCTCGGCTGGTGCGCGTTCCGCGAGGACCGCCCGGACGACGCGCGCCGCGAGTGGGAGCAACTGCGCCGCCGCTGGCCCCGCTCGCCCGAGGCGCCGCTGGCGCTGAACGCCGTCGCGGAAACGCTGTTCAACCAAGAACGCTTCGTGGAGGCGGAGCAGGACTTCCGCCGGCTGGCGAAGGAAGTGCCCGCCGATTCGCCGCTGGGGGAGTCGGCGGCGCTACGGCTGGGCGACTGCCTCTACAACGCGAAGTCCTACGAGGCCGCGGTGCTGGCGTACCGCGAGTTCAGCCGGCGCTATCCCAAGTCTGCGCGCCTGGCGGAAGCCTTGTACGGCATGCAGTGGGCCTACATGCAGCTCGGGCAGTACGAGCAGGCGCGCCGCGAGGCCGTAGCCTTCCTCGCGGCGTACCCGCAGGCGAGCCTGGCGGCCGAGGTGCAGCTCATGGTGGCGGAGTCCTTCATGCGCGAGAAGAAGCCCGCGGAGGCGGTCGCGCAGTTTCGCGACCTCGTCGAGAAGTACCCGCAGAGCGACCTCGCGGTGTCGGCGCTCATCAAGCTCGGGGAAGCCCACGAGGTGCTCGGGGAGTTCAAGGAGGCGGAGGCCGCGTACGCGGACTTCCTGGCCAAGCATCCGACCCACGTGCAGGCGCCCGAGGCGACCTTTCGCCTCGCGGTCGCGCGCTTCGGCGGAGGCAACGTCGAGGGCGCGCGCGAGGTGTTCACCCGGGTCGCGGCGGCCCCGGCCGATCCCCACGCCGCCGAGGCGCTCTACAACCTCGTGCTGTGCGGCAAGAAGCTCAAGCGTGAGGACGACATGCTTGCCGCGCTCAAGCGGCTGGAGTCCGGGTTCCCGAAGACGCGGGCCGCGTTCTCGGCTCGTCTCGTGACGGCCTATGCGCTCGGGGACGCCGGGAAGGCCGGGGAGGCCGCCGCGCTGTTCGGGGCGGTGGCCGACGGGCCGTTCGACGATCTGGGGGCGGAAGCCGCGTTCGCGCTTGGGGAGGCCGCGGCGGTCGCCGGAGACAAGGCGAAGGCGCTCGAGCGTTACGGACGGGGCGCCGCCGCGCTGCCGAAGGGGGGCGAGTGGGCGGTCCAGAGCGCCTTCGCGGCGGCGGACCTGCTGGCGGCGGAAGGCAAGCACGCGGAGGCGATCGAGATGTTCCGCAAGGTGCTGGAGAAGGAGGACGCCAGCCCCGAGTGGATGGCGACGGCGTACTTCGGGATCGCGAGCCGCTACGAGGCTCTGGGCAAGCCGTCGCAGGCGAAGCTCATGTACAAGGAATGCGTGAAGCGCAACCCGCCGCCGGAGCTGAAGGCCCGGGCCGAGGAACGGCTCAAGGCGCTGTCCGCCGGCGGAAGTGCCGCTCCCGCGGGGACGACGCCGGCCAAGACCGGTCCGAAGAAGCGGTCGGGTTCGTCGAAGGCGAAGCCGTGATCGCGCGCGTATCGTTCGCGATCCTGCTTGGGCTCCCACTCGCGGCCGCGCCCGTGTTCGCCGCCGCGCCGGGCGGGTCCGGCATCACGAAGGCCGTGCCGGCCGCGCCCGCGAAGCCGGTCGAGGAGCCGGTCTTCCAGCTGCCCGAGCTGGTGATCGTGGGCGAGAACCAGGCGCGCATCCTCGCGCAGAAGGAGCAGTTCTCCTCCTCGCCGCTGAAGGGGCTCCGGGAGGCGCCATTGCTCGAGAAGGAGGAGAACAGCATCGCGGCGCTGCGCCTGCGCGCGCCCGTCGCGCTCTCGGGCACCGAGCGGGAGGGCGTCGCGGGCGCGCTGCGCCTCGAAGGCGGATCGCCGCTGTGGGGCGGCGGGGCGCTGTGGCTCGGGCGGCTCAGGCCCGGCTCCGCGCTCGCGTTGGAAGCCGAGGCGTCCGGGCTCCGGGGCGACGGCACGGCGGGCGGCACGGCCGGCGGCCGCG
>CAYHEI010000419.1:0-3338 GCA_964355385.1 uncultured bacterium
CAACGTGATCGAAGCGATCGACACGAGCGACAGCGCCTTCGCCTTCAATTCAGCCTCGCGAGGCGGCCGCGGACGTTCGTGCGCTCGGCCTTCAGCTCGTCGTCGTCGGGCTCCATCGCGAGCAGGCGCGCGAGCACGAGGTCGGCCGCGTGCCAGCGCTCCCCCGCCGCGAAGATCGCGCGCAGGTTGTGGAGCTGCCGCGCGAGGGTCGCCTTCACCCGCATCGGCTGCATATGCGCCGCGGCGAGCGCCACCCGTCCTCCGTCCATCCGGGGCAGGAGGCGCTTGAGGTCCTCCGGCTCGAGCGCCCGGCCCTGGTCGAACGGATCGAGGAGCAGGGGGCCCGCGGGGTCGTCGAGCCGGACGATGAAGTGGCCGGGGAGCCCGAGGCCGACGAGCGGCCAGCCGAGCTGCGCCGCCACGTCCAGCCACACGACCGAGAGGGAGACGGGGATGCCCGCCTTACGGTCGAGCACCTCGTTCAGGAAGCTGTTCCGCGGGTCGTCGTAGCTTTCGAGGTTGCCGCGAAGCCCCTCCTCGCCCACGAGGACGTCCCGCAGCGCGGCCGCGCGCGCCTCCGTGGTGCCCGCGCCCCGCGCGCGCACGCGCGCCGCGAGACCGTCCAACTTCGCGAGGAAGCGGGCGGGCTCGAGCCCGGGGCAGTGATCGGCGGCGAAGAGCAGCGACGCCTCCGCGAGCCGGATGCGCCGCTCGTCCTGCCGGACCAATCGGTCGAAGGGATGTGTCAATGCGGAAGCCCGACCTCGTGCATGCGCTTGTGCAGCGCCTCGATCGCCTGCCGGAAGGGCTCCTCGAGGAACGTCATGTGGTCGGCGCGGCCGTGATGATGCGTCACCGTGCCCTCCTGCCATTGCGGACTGCGGCCGTGCAGGTAGGCGAGGCCGCCGTGCAACAGCGTCATCATGTAGTTCGCCGCCTCGAGGTCGAACATCCGCCAGGGACCGCCCACCGCGACGTACACCGGCGAGGTATGCGCCATGATGCCGCGCCGCCAGCCGTCGTGGTGCTTCAAGGACGAGTAGTTCGGGCCCGCGCAACGGGCCGCGATCCAGGAATGACCCGTCACCGGGACCGGCGCCCGCAGCGAGAGCGTCCGCGCACCCCGCGCCTCCTCGGTTCGCGCGACGATCGCGCCGTTCACGACGATCTCCAACGCATGCACCGGGAAGATGCTCTCCACGGCGGCGTCCACGTTCAGCGTTCCGCCGTTGCCCGGCAGGTCGATCGTATCGCCGATGGCCCGGCCCTCGACCGCGAGCCGGATGAGCGGGCCCCCGCTCAGGAACGTCCGGCCCGCCCGCAAGTGCTTGCACCAATTCTCGTACGTGAAGGGCTCGTCGGCCGGGATCGCCACGTACGTGCGATAGAGCCCCACGGGCACGTTCGCGGTCATCTTGTCCGTCCCGCCCACGAGCGGGAGGCGGTAGCCGCAGTTCAGGTAGCGGTAGTACTCGAGGTGGTTGTAGGGGTCGTGTACGAGCATCTCGATCGCGTCCGCGCGTCCCGTCGCGATCAACGCGGCGGGTTCGCAGTTGGGGTTCGGCAGATGGGGAATGACCACGGTTCCCCCCTGCGCCCGGCAGGCGTCCGCCCAGCGCGAGAGCGTCGTCTCGAGGTTGCCGCCGATCTCGGCCTCGCTCGGGCCGTCCGAGCACCAGGGCGCGACCTGTTCCTTCAGGCCGAGCAGCGTGAGGTGCCCGAGCATGTGCTGGCGGTTCTCCTGCGTCGCGTAGACGATCGTCTCCCCGCCCGGATCGACGCTCGGCCGCCCCGTGAATTCCTCGGTGTTCGTGAAGAGGTGGCCCCATTGCGAGAGCAGCAGGTTGACGACGTTGAGCCCCTCCCCCGCCGCCTCGCGGTGGCCGCCCTGCGTCGAGATGAAGTGCACGTGCGTGTCCCCGCTGAACCACCGCTGCTTCGCCATGTCCGCGACCCGCTTGAGCCGGAACGTCAGCTCGCGCTGGCCGGGCGCGATGGTGACCTTGGTCCGGATGGGCTGGTACTCGTACCCGCGGGCGATGTCCACGATCACGTCGCCGCGCGGGAGCCAGCCCTCGCAGGTTCCCGCGATGTAGGCGTAGGTGGCCTGGCCCAGCCGGAGGTCGCCGCCGATGTCCACGTGCCAGGTGTCCAGGTTCGAGTTCACGTACGTGTGATGGCCGTGCGGCTGGAAAGGGACGCCCTGCGCGGAACGGAAGTGGACGCGGCACGGAACGGGCTTCCCCGTCGCGTCGTCCCGCACCGTCGTCTTGACCCAGTTCCGCCCCGTGTCCACCAGGATGAGCCGGAGCCGGTCGGTCGGCTCCACGCGGCCCCGCTCCTCGAGCTCGCCCCAGCGCGCCGTTCCCAGCGTTTCCCCGTCCTGCTTCACCGTGACCGTGGCCGACGGCGAGGCGGCGATCTCCACCCAGGCCGGGCTCGCGGCCCCGTTCTGCTCCTCGCCCCAGCCCGCCATCGGATCGGCGAGAAACGCGTCCGCTCCCGCCGCCGGCAGCGGATGAGGATAGCCCGCGACCCCCCGGTCCACGCGCACCTCGAGCGCGAACGGCTTGGCCGCGTCCTCCGCGCGCGGCAGCTCGATCTTCACCTCGCGCTTGGCGGTTCGGCGCAGCGGCGGCTCCGCCGCGTGGCCGAGCGTCACGCCGCCGACCAGGAAGCGGGGTCCGCGGGGCCGGATCACGAGCGCGGCGAGCGGGCGGTCCGGATGCGGGTTCTCCCAGGCGAAGAGGTAGAACGCCCGGGCTCCGCCCTGCGTCGCTTCCGTCTGCCGGTAGCCGGAGCCGCCCCAGCGTCCCTGCCAGCGCTCCTGCATCCCGTCCTGCTCGTCCGGCGCGGCCAGGATCGGCCACTGCCCCCAGTCCACCGGCACGACGGCGATCTCGAGCCGCTCGCGGACCGCCGCCACCACCTCGGACCCGTCGGCGTACGTGAACGAATAGTCCGCGACCGGCCGGCCCACGGGATCGCCCTGGCGGATCCTCGACTCCAGCAGGCGGTGCGCCACGACGACGCTGCGCGCGGCGCGGCCCACCGGGATCGTCACGCCCCCCGAAGCGCCCCCCCCGAGCACGATCACGTCGTTCCCGTCGCCGGCCTCGGGTCCGATGAGGAAGGGCAGGCCGTGATACGCCCGGCGGCCCCGCGGGAACCCCTGGTCCCGCGCGAGCTCCGCGCCCCGCGCGTTGCACAGGGCCGAGAGATCCAGCGCCTCATAATCCTTTGTTTCCACGTGCTCGCTCGTCATGATAGCAAGGCCGGTCGCGCCGGCGTAGGCGGAGCGCCCGCGTGCCCCCCGCCGCGCGTGGGGGCCGCCCGCG
>CAYHEI010000420.1:0-3327 GCA_964355385.1 uncultured bacterium
CCCGACCTCGGACTCATCGCGACCACCCCGGTCGCGCCACCCGGTCTTGCGGCGCTCCCCCTTCTCGAGTGTCAGTGGACGCCCGGCATCGGAGGCGTCGACTACTTCCTCGTCACTGGCCCCGACTCTGGATGCAGCGGTGCGGGGTTCACGATCACGGCTCGCCTCGGCTACGTCTGGACGCCGTAGGTGATGGGCGGCGACTCGGGGAAAACGGGGCCGCTGGCTACAAGGTACGAGGTGCTGTGACGCCGCCACGCAGAGCGGAACGTGAAGGTCCCGGGGGCAGTGAGCTCTACAAGTCAGGAACGGCCGTGCTCTGGAGTCAACACGCTCCCTACGATGTCACCGGGAGGCGGAAGAATGCCAACGACCGAAGTGTGCGGGTTGGCGTTGGTTGCCGCCGGGCTCTATGTGCTGGGGTGCGGCAGCGAACAAGACCTTGCGCAGGATCGCGGGGATCGCGAAGCCCTGCGTGCTGCGACCCGAGCCATGAATGACCTGGTGAGCAGCCTGTCCCACAGGCAGACTGGAGCAGAACGGCGCTGCGGCTGGCGCGTGCTCCATCGTGGTCAACGATCGATGCCGGGTCGTCACCGAGCGCGGGTATCGCGTCGTCACGGTCGAGCGCGACCCCGCGCGGAACGCCCGCCGCGGTCGTCGGGTTGAGCGACGCGGTTGAGATCGCCGCGGGCGGGCACCACGCGTGCACGCGGCTCGCAACCGGGCAGGTTGTGTGCTGGGGTGAGAACGGCGCAGGACAGCTCGGCGTCCCGACGGCGCCCGCCGATTGCTAGCACGCCGCCCCTCGCTGGCGTCCCGGGCTCGACGGCGATCGAGATCGCTTGCGACGCGGGCCAAGCCTGCGCGCGTCTCGCGGGCGGGGACGTGCACTGCTTGGAGTACAACGGAACCGGACAGGTCGGTGACGGCACGCTCGTCAACCGCACGACGCCCGCGCGTGTGCCGTTCGTCGGCGTCTCGGCGGATCCCGGGATGGGTGAAGAGCACTCCTGCGCTGCCAGAGACACCGGGGCGCTGCTGTGCAGGGGGAGCAACGCGAACGGGCGGCTCGGTGACGGCACTACGACCAACCGCCCGCTGCCCGTGCTCGTGCAAGGTTGTAGCCGGCGGGGTACTCGCGGCGAGGCGCCGGTAGTACCGACGAACACCGCCGCCGTCGCATTCGCCGGTTGACCTGCCAGCGTCGGAGGCCTTACCGTGGAGGCTCCCAGTGAACCTCGCGAAGTATGAGCGCGCTCGACGAAATCTTGACGTGGTCGGCATCGGCGCCCGCTTGGCTGCGGGACGCTCTTCGGCGCATCGTCTCCTCTTCGGAAATCACGGATGCTGACATTGCCCGGCTCGCCGAGTTGTGCATGGTGCCCCACGGCTTGAGCTCGATCGAGTCGCAGGCGGACCCGTTGTCGCCGAAGGACACCCCGGCTCCGGTCGCGTCCGAGGCCGGCGTGGTGGCATTCACGTCGATCACTCACGTCTCGGACGTGAACGCCTTGGCGCCGAACGAGACGCTTTCACTCGCGCCGAAGGGCCTTACCGTCATTTATGGCGACAACGGTGCTGGGAAATCCGGTTTCTCGCGCATCCTGCGGCGGGCGTGCCGGGCGCGGGGCGCCAACGACCCGATCCTAGCGAACGCCCTCTCGGACAAGCCAGCCGGATCGCCGACCGCCCGGATCGACTACACCGTCGCCGGCACTGCGCGCTCGCACGTATGGAAAGACGGTGCGGCCGCAGCGCCCGAACTCAGCGCGGTCAGCGTGTTCGACTCCGCGTCCGCCCAGGTCTACGTCGAGGAGAAGACCGAGGTGCGCTTCCGGCCGTTCGGTCTCGACGTCATCGACCGCGCCGCATCGACCTGCCTCCGCGTGAGGAAGGTGCTCGAGGGCGAAGTCGAGGCGCTTCGGGCGCGCGCGATAAGGCTCCCTGCGATCTCTCCGAATACGGAGGCCGGACGCCTGCTTGCGGCGCTCACCGCGCTCACGTCGCACAAGGAGGTCGACCGCCTCGGCACGCTCAGCGAGGACGAGCAGAAGGAACTCGACTCGCTCACGGAACTCCTGGCCGCAGCGAAGGTTGAGGATCCGAAGAAGAAGGCCGCGGACCTGAAGCTCAAGGCTGGCCGTCTGCGCCGGCTCGCCGACGAGCTTCGGTCGCTGTCCGAGGCGCTCGGCGAAGCGCGCATCAAGGACCTCGTCATGCTGGCTTCCGACGCCGCATCGGCGGACGCCCACGCTCGTCGGTTCGCGGAGGAGTTCGCCAAGGAGCTCAGCCTTGAAGGTGTCGGCTCGGTCGAGTGGACCGCGATGTGGGGCGCCGCCAAGGGCTACTCGGAGACCCGCGCGTACCAGGAGCATCGCTTCCCACACGTCGGCGTCAGCGCGCTGTGCGTCCTGTGTCAGCAAGAACTCCAGCCCGCCGCGCAGGCCCGCATGCGGCGACTCGCCGAGTTCGTGCTGGGCGAGACGCGAGAGACCGCACAGCGAAAGAACGAGGTCGCCGCCAAGGCAAGGTGCGCGATCACGGAGTTGCAACCCGGCGAGCGGGACAACGACGCAGTCGCCGACCTCCAAGGGATCGATGCTGCTATCGCCGGGAAGGTTGGCGCCTTCCTGACGGCGGCGCGCACGCGTCACGCCGACATTGTCGTCGGAATCGCAGAGCCGCAGTCGTGCGCGGAGAAGCCCCCACTCGCGGAGCTTGAGGCGCTCGCGAGGGATCTCGACAACCGCGCCGACGGGTTCGCACGGGCCGCCGAACCAGCGGCACGGGCCAAGTCGGAAGCGCGACTCACCGAGCTCGCCGCAAGAAAGGCGCTCGGAGCGTCGATCGCGGACGTGCACGACGAGATCGACCGTCGGGCGAGACTCAACGCGTACGACCAGTGTATCAAGGACACCGACACGCGCATCCTCACCAAGCTCGGCGGCGACCTCACCAAAAAGTACGTGACGGCCGCGCTGACGGCGGCGTTCGACGCCGAGCTCAAGCGCCTCGGATTCACCGCGCTCGAACTCGAGCTCAAGCCGACGAGCGCCCAACGGGGACAGCTCTTCCACAAGGTCCAGCTCAAGCACGCGACTAAGGCGGAGCTGCCGAAGGTCGTGAGCGAAGGCGAGAGCCGTTGCATCGCGCTGGCTGCGTTCATGGCCGAGCTGGAGGGTGGGGCGGCCGATTCCACCATCGTCTTCGACGACCCGGTCTCGTCCCTCGATCATCACTGGCGGACGAACGTCGCTCGGCGCCTAGTCGAGGCGGCGCGCACGCGCCACGTGATAGTCCGACCCCAAGAGCACGTGTTCCTCT
>CAYHEI010000421.1:0-3317 GCA_964355385.1 uncultured bacterium
GAGCGCGCGCCCCGCGCTCGAGGGCGCGGAGCGCCAGACCAGCCACGCGCCGCACGCGGCATAACCCGCCGGCAGGACCAGCTCGAACCACCACGCGGGGATCCCGAGCGCCACGAGCTCGCCGCCGAGCCGGTCCGCGACGACGATCCGCGCGCTCGCGACCGCCAGCACGCCGCAGATCGCGGCGGCGCCGGCCGCCGCCAGCACGCGCGTGGCGCCGCGGAAACGCTGCGGCAGGAGGGCGGTTGTGGAGAGCGTGAGGAGCGTTCCCGACCGCGCCGCCAGCGCGGCGCCGACGAAGGTGATCACCAGGGTGAGATGCTGCACAAGCTGGCCGGCGCCGGGCACGCGAAAGACGCCGAACCGGCGCGAGAGGAGGTCCCACACGGGCAGCACGGCCATCGCGCCGAGCACGAGCCCCGCGATCCACGGCTCAGGACCGCCCGGGGCCACCCCGGCATGGTCCGCGAGATGCCGGCCGAATGAGCCGCCGAGATCACGATGCTCGCCTCGAACCGGCCTCTTGCCCCGCATGGTGTCCGGCACTATATCACACGCCCGCCCCTCGGCCGGGACATCGCTTCATTGCCAGGTGACGGTGGGGACGACGTGCATCCGACGCTCCAGGGCGGGCTCGTCGAGGCAGAGCGGGAGCCGCGGGCCCGGCCCGGACGCCCGGGATGAATGCCGCACGGCATAAAGGCCGGCCGGGCCCTCGCGGCCGGTCGCATCCATCCAACGCGACCACAGACGCCGGAGCAGCGCGCGATCACGGTTGTCGAAGTGCAGGAGAGGATACCGGTAGGTGAACTTGAGACGAGCCGCCTCATCGTCGTTCAGGTAAACGTGCGTCGCGAGCTGACGGAGCCGCACCGCGGCGCGGCGTTCGTCACCGGACTCCTTGACGATGCGGTCCAGGAGGTGTGTGTCGAAGAACGACTGATTGACCGTACGCACCGGCCAATAGAGGGCGCGATGATCCCCCGCCAGCAGCACCGTGGCACCGCGCGGGAGCCGCGCTCCCAGCCGATCCAGGAGCGTCCACGGCCCCCGGGGGACCCGCTGGCGCACGATGGACCGGGGATGCAGCCGTCCCAGCAGGAGGTCGGACCCGCCGAATTCGCCCCGCCATACCGGAAACACCGCGCCGAGATTCAGGGCTCCGACGAGCACGACGAGCCCGCCAAAGGCGGGAGCTGCATGGTGCAGCCCCCGGACGAACCGCCGCATGACCAACGACGCGATCAGGATGACGAGGGCCCAGGGGACCAGACCGAACCGGGGATAGTTCGTGAGGGCAACCCACGACGCGCCGCTCGCGATCGTAACGAATCGGATCGCCCCCGCACCGCTCGGCAGCGGCCACAGCAACACGAATGGCAGGGCGATCGCGACCGCCGGGCCGCTCTCGCGCGAGACCTTCTCGAACAATGCCAGGATCATCCCGAACGGCTGCCCGGCCGCGGGACGCACCGGCTCCGAAAGCTCCTGGCCCATTCGGATCTTGAACACCGGATTCAACTGCCGTCCGTGGCGGAAGACGCCGGTCGCGAAAGGATAGATCGGGTTGGCGTGCTCGAGGGTGTTGCGCGCCAACCAAGGCGCAAGACACGCGCCGGCCACCGCTCCCGCCAGCAGCAGCCTGCCGCCCCTCCCCCGGGCGGGACCCGGCAGGGCGGCCGCCAGCAAGAGCCAGGGAGAGCAGACGACCGAGGTGAGCTTGATCGCCACGGCTTGGCCCGCCAGCAGGGCGGCGATGGGCGGCGCGGACCGTCCACGGCGGCGTCTCCGCCGCCGGGTCTCCGCGATCGCCAGGACCGCGAGCAGGGCCAGGAAGGCCGCCTCGGCATCATCTTTCACGTGCATGACGTGGTAGGCGAACAACGGCATCGTCCCAAACAAGACGGCCGCGGCAAGACCTGCGTCCCTATCCCCCAGGGCGGCGCCGATCCGCCAAAGGACCGCCAGGATCGCCGCATACAGCCAGAACCTCCAAGCGCGGACAAGGCTCTCGCCGCCCAGGAGCCATTGCCAACCATACAACTGGTACATCCCGCCGGGCAACGCAGCGTAGGTGTTGTGCGGCAGACAGATCACCTTGTGCTCGCGGACGAACCGTTCGGGACAGGCCAGGAGGTAGTAGAGCGGATCGGGGTGGGTATCCGGCCCGAGACATGCGGTCAGCACCAGCGCCAGCGCGGCGGCGGCCTCCGCCAGGAGCGCCCAACGGACCCAGCGCGGTCCCGTTGACGGACGTTCCCGGGAACCCGGCGCCCGGCGCCTGTTGCCGCCCGGAAGCCACTCCGCGGCCATCCACCCCAGCCCCATGATCGCCGCCGACCACGCGATCGACGGGAACCACAGGCCCGCGAGTCCCAGGCCGAGCGCAACAGGCACCGCCGCAGCCATTCCCGCGCCAAGCGCGTAGAGCCAATCGTCCGTCCGGGAACGCCTCCCCAACCAGCCCAGGAGGAGGAATCCCATGCCCGCGGTGGAGGCGATCCAGACCAGGATCCCACCGTGCCCCATGAGGAAACGTCCGCCTACCTCCGCAAGCGCCTGAACGCTGAACGACTCCGGCACGAGCGTCGGCTGGAGCAGCGCGACGGCACGAAACCCGATCCGGGGCATCCCGTAGCGCCAAAGCATGAAGAACGCCCAAACCACCGCCAAGACCGTGCCGAGACGCTTCCTCGCGAAAGAATCGGAAACCAGGGATCGAACCAGGAAGCTACTGCCTGGGGATGGCAATATACGTCGCCTCGGCGGAGGGCGGGCCCTCGACCGGAGGCGTGCTGCGGGAGACCGTGCGGACGTAGATGTAGTACCGCTCGCCCGCGACGACGGGCGTGCTGTTGATCTGCACCATGCGGACGGACGTCGACGCCAGCGGTTGTGCGTTGTAACGGACATGGCCGTAGCCCGGCATCGAAGAGACGTAGACGTTGTACCCCGAGATGTCGCCGGGCGTTTGCTTCCACGACACCGTGATCTCCCCTTCCATCACCTGCTGGCCCAGCTCGGGGGCGGTCATCTGGGGCGCGAGCGGCGTCGCGGGGTACTCCACGGAGTGCTCGCTCTCCATCGGCGGCTGCTGGTTCGTGATGGCGGCGACCACGAAGTAGTACGTGCGCCCGTTCTCCAAGCCGATCACCCGGGCCGACGCGAGCCCCACCGTGTTGATCTTCCGGTATTCGCCGCCCGGCGCGGTCGAGACGTAGATGTTGTACGCGCCCACGGTCGGCTCGGGATTGGGCGTCCAGACCAGCTCCACCTCGCCGTCCTTGGGCGTGATCTTGAGGCCCAGCGGCGCCGTC
>CAYHEI010000422.1:0-3302 GCA_964355385.1 uncultured bacterium
CCGCCATGGGCCGCAAGCACACTCCCGCCGAACTCAGCGCCATGTTTGATACAGGCGGCGAGCCTGCGCCCGCCGAGGCCCCCATCGCCGGGCTCGACGAACCCGTGGCGGACGAACCCTACAACGCCCGCGAACCGCTCGGCCGGATGAAGAACGAGTTTGCTTCGACCATTCCCGAGACGGCGGACGTCGAAGCGTCAGCCCTGTGGGGGGACATTCGCCGCGACCTGATGGCGGCCGGGATGGACGCGACGACCGCCGGGGCCGAAGCCTCGCGCAAGGTCAAGCGGTTCCGCGCCGTGGGCCACACCGAGGACATCGAGGGCGTGGAGGAGGCGCTGGCGGCGCGCGAAGGGCCGCTGACGACCGGGAAATTGGCGACGCAGATCGTGGACCGGGTGACGCCGCTCAACGCGCCCCCGGCGGATTCGGCGGAAGGCGATGCGATGTGGCGCGCGACGGCCGCGGCCATCGCGGGCAGGGCGGAACTCCTCCACACCGCGGTGCTGGACGGGCTGCCCGCCGCCACGCTCGTGCGGTACGCGGCGCGCACCGGCGGGACGTCGCTCAGAGGCGAGTTCATGACCGCGTTGCCGAAGGGAGACCGGGGACCCTTCCGGTTCATCGTGTATGGGGACACCCGGTCGTACCCGGACCGCCACGCCGCCGTCGCGAACGCGATGGCCAAGGAGCAGGGCGTGCTGTTCGTGGGGCTCTCGGGCGATCTGGTCGCGGACGGCGACGAGTGGGACCAGTGGCCCGAGCAGTTCTTCGGGCCGGCGAAAGCATTCCTCGCTCAGACGGCGTTCTGGCCGGTGCGCGGCAACCATGAGGGCAGCGCCAAGCTGTATCGGGCGCTCTTCGACCTGCCGGGGAACGAGCAGTGGTATTCCTTCGACTGCGGCAACGTGCACGTGATCGGGCTCGATTCCGAGGTCGAGGACGGCGCGGAGCGCGCGGCGCAACTCGTCTGGCTGCGGGAGGACCTCGCGGCCAGCCGGGGCGCCGAGTGGCGGCTGGTCATCTACCACCAGCCCACGTTCAACATCGGGGGGCACGCGAGCGACTGGGGCGCGAGCGACCTTCAGCCCATCCTGGAGGAGTACGAGGTGGAGATCGCGATCACCGGCCACTCCCACCTCTACGAGCGCTTCGTCCCCATCGGGAGGCCGGGGAAGCGGCCGACCATTCATGTCGTGAGCGGGGGCGGGGGCGCGAACACCTACGAGGTCCGGCCGAGCCCGCTCCTGGAAGGCGGGATCGGCCATTCCGTTCTGCACTATTGCGTGTTCGATGTGGAAGGCAGCCGGCTGGTCATGACCGTGAAGCATCCGGACGGGAAGGTCTTGGACCGCATGGAGCTGGTCAAGACCGGTGGCAGGTACCAGCCGGAGGTCATGGCCAAGGCCGTGGACTCGTTCCGTGCCCGGGTGCTCGCCGGATCCCTGGGCGGGCTGGAGGCCGAGTTCGCGACCGCGCCCGCGCCGGGCCGCTGGTCCGAAGTTCGGATCCGGACGGGCAACCTGCCCGCCGACGCGAAGGTCAGCGCCGGGCGGCATCCGAAACTCAAGGCGTGGCACGTCAGGGACCGCGCGCCGGATCTCGCGGGCGAGGGGCTCCGGCTGGAGGTCCGCGCGCCGGCCGGCCTGAAACTGGACGGAGCCAAGCTGGACCCGCCGCTCGCCCTGCGGCTGCTGGTCGAGGCGGGCGGCCGGCGGCACGCGCTGAATACCGAGCCGATCCGGCTCTCCGCGACGACCTTGCGGATGATGACGCCCGCGCCGGAGGCGGTTCCCGTGCCGCGGCGGCGCTCGCCGGTCGCGCTGGACGGCGGGGGCGAGGATTGGGAGGGGGTGCCCCCGCTGCCGCGGCGGGGCGGCGGTCAGAGCCTGCTGCGTCTCGCGTGGGACGCCGCCGGGCTCCACGGCTACGCCGAGGCCGCCGACGCGGAAGTGCGATCCGATCCCAAGGCGCCCTGGAAGGCCGACGCGGTCGGGGTGTTCGTCGAGACCGATGCCAAGCGGTCGCTCGAACGCGAAGAGAGCCCCGCTCGCGGCATGTATTTCCTCAATCCCGGCGCGGGCGCGGGGCCCGGCGACGCCCCGGTGTACGCCGATGACGGCCGGAAGAACGCGCCGTCCGTGGCGGCGAAGTGGCGAAAGACCCCCGCGGGATGGGCGGTCGAGTTCACGCTGCCCGCCGCACGGCTCACCCCCGCCGCGATGCGCCCCGGGGCCGTGCTGGGGTTCAACGCGGTGCACCTGGACGGCGGGGACGTGAAACAGTCCACGTGGGTTGACTGGGAATGGCACGCCCCGTTCCGGTGGGGCGCGATCAGGCTGGCGGAGTAAGATGCCGGTCCTCGCGCCCGTTCTCGTGGCCGCGCTGGCCGCCGCGACTCCTGATCTCCAGCCGCGGTGGACCACCACGTTCGGGGATCCCGCGACACTGGTTCCGGCTGGCCGGAACCCCTCTTTCATCCTGGAGCCCGGCCACGTCCTGAACCTCCGCGGGACCGAGGATGGCCGGCCGGTCGAGTCGGTCATCACGGTGCTCCCCGAGACGCGCACGGTCGCCGGGGCGCTCGTCCGCGACGGCGGCCTTGCCTTGGTGCGCTACGGGCACGGGGCGATCCAATGAGCGCCATGCTGGCCGGTCCCGCCCTCGCTGCGGCCCTTGCCAAGGGCATTAATATGGACCATCTGTTCGATCCGTATCGCGATCCGGTCAAGCGGCCATGGGAGCCTGCCGACAAGGAACGGATGGCGGGACGCATCCGGGAGCAGGAATTCGCGCAGGTCGCGAAACTGGGGTTCACCCACATCCGTCTGAATCTGGGACAGGTGTTCCTCCAGGAATCCACCGGACCGAGAGCCATGCGCGAGGAGGGGCTCGCACTCCTGGACCGCGCGCTGGATCTGGCCGCCGCCCACAAGCTGGCCCTGATCCTGGACCTGCACCAGATCCCCGTGCCCCGGTACGCCGATCCGGGGGAGTACGCGGCGCTGCGCGCGCTCTGGCGGACGCTCGCGAAGCGCTACGCCTCGCGGGATCAGGCCATCCTGTTCGAGTTGCTCAACGAGCCCCGGATCGAGGACGCGGCGCGCTGGCGGGAGATCGTGCGGGAGCTCATCGCGGACATCCGCGCGGAGGACCCCAACCGCTGGATCGTCGTCACCGGTGCGGAGTGGGGGGGCGCGGAGAATCTCATCAAGATGGGCAACCTCAAGCTGCCGAATCTCGTGTATACCTACCACTGGTACGACCCCTTCGTGTTCACGCACCAGGGCGCGACCTGGACG
>CAYHEI010000423.1:0-3297 GCA_964355385.1 uncultured bacterium
TGCACCAGCGTCGCGTCCAGCTCCGGAGCGCGCGGGTCCCCGGCGTCCGTCACGGCATCAGCACCTTGAACTTGAGCTTCCTCGCGGCATCCGCCAGACGGGTGTCGTATGTCGCGACCGCCAAGGTGGGATCCTTCCCATACAGAAAGTGCATCGTGGCCAGGTGAAGGCCGTCCAGTGTGCGCACCGGCACGGGAAAGGGCTCGAGGGCGCGCGCCAGGGTCATGGGCGTCATTTCCACGAAGGCCAGGCGGTTCAGGAGATTTCGAGCGGCCTCCCCATGACTGGGCTCAAGTTTCCTGGCATGCAGCCGGTTCCAGACCTCGTATTCGGTCAGCCGGCTCGACACCAGCGACTCGTCCCAGAAGGCATCGGGTGGAGACGCCGATTCGGCGAAGAGCTTGGCCAACAGGACGGAGGTCTCGGCATAGATCACCGGTCTTCCCGGTCCTTGGACAATTCTTTCAATATCGTGCGCAGGGAAGCGACCGGACGGCACCGGGGAAGAGGACCACCCGCGATGAGCGGGGGTGTGACCCAGCCTTCCCGCACGGCTTCGGCCAGGAGCGCGTCGTGGATCCGGGAGCTCCGGTCCGCGCCTGGCGGCACCAGCTCGGCCACGACCCGGTCCCGGTCGGTGACCAGCACCACCTCGCCGGCGGCGGCCATCTTGACGTACTCGCTCAACCGATTCTTGAGGTTCTTGATGCCGACCGATTTCATCTCATGATCGTAGCCACTGGTAGCTACCTTGTCAAGCCGCCGGGCATTACCACACAGTCTCCAGCTCGCCTCGGGGGCCGACGCGGCGCCGCGCGACTCGCTCGACCCGGCGGATGAGCTCCGCCGGCGCCACCGTTTCGAACCACGAGGTCATGTCCTTTTTCCAGACCGATCCCCTCGTCACGACCACGATCACGCGTCCGGTTCCGACGAACCCGACGAGGATAACGTCCGAGTCTCCCGCGAGCGCAGGTCCCAGCGGCGCCCCGGTCATTGCGTCCCACAGGCGGGCTTGCCCGTCGAAGCATCCGGTCGCGAGGACGTCGCCCCCGGGACTCACCGCCAGGGACATGACGAAATTGGGGTGTCGCACCGGGCGGGAAACGGAGTGGCCGGTGGCCGCGTCCCAGATCCGGACGGTGCGGTCGTAACTCCCGGTGTAGACCCGCGTGCCGTCCGGACTGAACGCCGCCGTGGTCAGGGGCATGCTGTGGAACATCGTTTCGCCGAGGGGCGCGCGGCGGTCGGCGTCCCACATCCGGCATTCGCCGAACCAGCTCGCGACGAGCAGCTTGCGTCCGTCCGGGCTGAAGAGGAGCCGGTCCGAGCCCGCTTTCAGGACGAACGGCGCTCCCATGAGGGCTCGCCGGACCGGGTCCCAGAAGCGAAGTCCGTTGTCGAACCCCGCCGTGGCCAGGCGGTGGCCGTCCTGGCTGAATGCCGCAGCGGAGATGGCACCTGAGTGGCCGTGCGCCGGCGCGAGCGGCGCGCCCGTCGAGGCGTCCCAGAGCCACGCGGTAGCGGTGTACCCCGCGCCCACGAGGATCTTCCCATCCGGGCTCAGCGCCCAGGCGGACAATCCGCCCTCGGTATGGACCGCCGACCCGGTCGGCTTCAGCGTCGTGCCATCCACGACCTGAACTCCGCCATTCCAGTCGCCTACTGCCGCCCTGGTTCCGTCGGGCGTGTACCGTATTCCTTGGTACAACCCGTCGACCGGCCGGGTTTCGCCCAGCAGTGCCCCACCGGCCGTGCTGAGACATTTCACCGTGCTCGCCGCCAGCAACAGACGCGCGCCGCCGGCGGCGAGCGCGACGGGAAGATACGCCGGGTTGAACGTCGCGGCCTTTCGCCACGTGGAGTCCGGGACCAGCACGTTCCACGCCCGGGCGGTTCCGTCCGCGGACGCGGTGATGAGCCGGCTCCCGCCAGGTACGAACCGGACCCCCTCGACGCTGTCCTCATGCACCATGTCCAGCCCGATTCGGTCCGAGGTTTCCGCGCTCCAGAGTCGCGCCACCCCGTCCAGGCAGCCCGTCGCAATGGTTCGTCCGTCCGGGCTGAAGTCGGCGCACGTCACCCATGCCGAATGCCGGAGGACCTTTCCTGCGGCCTCGCCCGACCGGGCATCCCAGAGCCGGGCCGTGCCGTCCTCGCCCGCGGTCAGCAGCCGCATTCCGTCGGGACTGAACCGGACGAACCGGATTGGCCCATCGGCGTGCATCGTGGGTCCCACCTGCGTCCAGGTCGTCGGATCCCAAACCTTCGCGGTCCCGTCCGCGCCGCAACTGGCCAGCCGTCCGCCATCCATCCTGAAGACCACGGCGATCCCGCCGCCCGCGTGGCGCATGTTGGTGCGGCGCTCCCTCCCCGAGCCGACGTCCCAGACATGCACCGTTCCATCATCGCATCCCGTGACGAGCAATCGACCGCGCGGATCGAACGTCAGGGAATGCAGAACACCGGCGTGGTGCAGCTTGGGCCCGCGAAGCTTGCCGGTCTTGGTGTCCCACAGGTAGGCCTCGTGCACGTCACAACTGGCCAGCAGCGAGCCCGTGGGGCTGAATTGCATGGCGATCGGCGCTGCCCCATGGTGGAGCGGGGTCAGAGGAAGGTGGATTCCCGTCTTCGCGTCCCACAAGAACACGTTCAATGCCATGGCCGCGGTCGCGATCACCGAGCCGTCGGGGCTGAAGGCCGCGGCGACGACGGTCGAGCCGTTGATCATCGCCGCCCCGACCGGCTTTCCCGAGGCGACGTCCCAGATCCGCTCTTCGCCGTCCATGCCGCCAGTCGCGAAGCGGGCGCCGTCCGGGCTGATCGCCAGCGCCGCGCCGAGGAGCAGGCGGCGCTGGCGGCACACATACAACGGCGTCGCCAGGCGCGACATGAATGCTAGGCTATTGACGCGGGCCATTTGGCTCGGAGCGACCCCATTGGAGGCCGCGTAGTAGGCCGCAGCGCCCGCGTTGTCACCCGCAGCGGCGAACTGCTCGGCCCGCAGGCGATAGGACGTCGCGAGCTGCGCCGTCACGGCGGCTTGCTTCTGCACGATCTGCTGCACGGCCCAGCCCAGCCCGACGCTGGCAATCGCCGCGATCCCCGCCGCCACGGCGTTGCGGCGGAGGAACTTGGCGAGGCGGTACCCCCGGCGATGCCGCAACGGACTCACGGGACGGCCCGCGCGCCGGGCCTGGAGGTCCGCCAACACGTCTCCCGCGTTCGCGTACCGCTGGGCGGGATCGGCCTCCAGGCACTTGAGTACGATGGCCTCCAGATCGCGATCGCCCTGCG
>CAYHEI010000424.1:0-3295 GCA_964355385.1 uncultured bacterium
CGGCCGCAACCGGTGTGTTGTTCGCCCTGGGCAAGTTCGACGCCGAGCTCGAGGCGTCGGCGCTCTCGGGCGGCTCCAACGCGACCGGAGGCGGCCAGGGCCAGGAAGAAGAAGGCATCGTCACGCGGGTCTTTCGCATGAAGTACGTCAGCCTGTACGAGATGAGCACCGCGGGGGATCCGATCGCGATGGGGGGCGCGGTCAATACCGACATCATCCCGATCGTGACGAACATCCTGGTGAGCAAGACGAAGGGCCGGGTGCTCAAGGACGACCGGTCCAACAGCCTGGTCGTGACGGACGTGGCCTCGAACATGGAGAAGATCGGGCGGCTGATCCGCGATCTCGACGTGCGCGTGCCGCAAATCCACATCACCGCGCGCCTCGTGTCCTTCAACAAGACCAAGCTCGACGCGCTGGGCATCATCTGGCACGCCCAGAATTCCCGCCCGGCGAATCCGACCGTCGACGCGGTTGCGAGCGACGCGCCCCGCCAGACCTTCAACCTGACGACCGCGTTTCTCGGCCCGGGATTCAATATCTCGGCCGAGGTCGAGGCGATGCGGACCCGGGCGGACGCCCAGGAGCTCCTCAATCCGAGCATCACGACGATGAACGACCGCATCTCCAAGGTGACGACCGTGCACAGCATCACGCGACGCGTACCGCGCCAGATCCAAACGGCGAACGGATTCTCGATCTACGAAGAAATCGTCCAGCTGCCGGCGCCGACGACGCTCACGGTCCGGCCGCACGTGCTCCCCGGGCAGATGATCAGCATCGAGGTGCACATCGAGATCGGCAGCATAGACACCACGGGTTTAGCGCCGGTCGTCAACTCGCAGTCCGCCCAGACGCGGCTGGTCATCCGGAACCGCGAGACCGGGGTGATCGGTGGCATCCTGACGGACAACGCTTCGAAGGACGTGCGCAAGGTCCCCATCCTGGGCGACCTCCCGTGGTTCCTGGGCGGGGCGTTGTTCCGGACGGAGACCGTCACGAACGCGAAGTCCGAGCTCGTGCTCTTTCTGACTCCCACCGTCGAAGAAGACATATAACGTAGGGCTCCGACACAAACCATGCTGCGCTATCTGACCGCGGGGGAGTCGCACGGGCAGTGTCTCGTCGCGGTGGTCGAGGGGCTCCCCGCGGGGCTGCCCCTGACCGTGGCGCACATCAACGCGGACCTCCAACGGCGCCAGGCGGGCTACGGCCGGGGCGGTCGCCAGAAGATCGAGCGGGACGAGGTGCAGATTGCGTCGGGCGTGCGCGGCGGGCGGACGCTGGGCAGTCCCGTCACCCTCATCATCCAGAACCGCGACTGGGTCAACTGGGGTCGTATCATGCCCGTCGAGGCGCCGCTCGCGGTGCCCGCCGTGACCGCGCCGCGGCCCGGCCACCCCGACCTCTCCGGGGCGCTCAAGTACGGGACGAAGGACGTCCGGGATATCCTGGAGCGCGCCTCCGCCCGCGAGACGGCGGCGCGGGTCGCGGTCGGGGCCGTGGCGAAGCGCCTGCTCGCCGAGCTCGGCGTGGACGTGCTCGGCCACGTGCTCGCGATCGGACCCGCGGAGGCGGGACGGCTCCCCGCCGGGAACCGCGCGCTGCGCGCGGCGGCGGAGCGCTCGCCGGTGCGTTGCGCGGACGCCGCGGCCGCGCGCGCGCAGATGCGCGTGATCGAGCGTGCCATCCGGGCGCGGGACGCGGTCGGAGGGGTCGTGGAAGTCCGGGCCGAGGGCCTGCCGCCCGGCCTGGGGAGCCACGTGCAGTGGGACCGGAAGCTCGACGCGCGACTGGCGGGCGCCGTGATCAGCATCCAGGCGTTCAAGGGCGTTGCCATCGGCGACGCCTTCGGCGTCGCCCGGGGCCCGGGATCGCGGGCGCACGATGAGATCTTCCACCGGCGGGGCCGTGGATTCTACCGGCGCACCAACCGGGCCGGCGGCATCGAGGGGGGGATGACCAACGGTATGCCCGTGGTGGTGCGCGGCGCCGTCAAGCCGGTCTCGACGCTGATGCGGCCGCTGGCTTCGGTCGATTTGGAAACGAAGCGTCCGGTGCGGGCCCTGCGCGAACGTTCCGACGTCTGCATGGTGCCCGCGGCGGCGGTCGTGGCGGAGGCGGTGGTGGCCATCGAGCTGGCCCGGGCCTTCCAGGAAAAGTTCGGCGGCGACAGCCTGCCGGAGCTGCTGCGGAACCTCCGTTCCTACCTGGGCACGCTGAAGGCGTTCTGATCTCCACCCGCCGTCGGTCCTTCGCGCTTCGCGCTCCGGACACTAGCCGGTCGGCCCTGGAAGGGCGCTCCGCCCGCCGTCGAAATCTCGTCCTGATCGGATTCATGGGTTCCGGCAAGTCGACCGTCGGACGGCTGGCCGCCCGGCTTCTCGGCTGGACGTTTCTCGACCTGGATCGGGTCATCGCGCGGCGCGCCGGCCGCTCCGTCCGGGCGATCTTCGCGTCCCGGGGCGAATCCGCGTTCCGGCGCCTGGAAAGCGCGGCCTTGCGCGACGCCGCGCGGCGCTCGGACCGGGTGATCGCGGCCGGGGGCGGCGTGCCCACGATCGCCCGGAATCTCCGCTGGCTCCGCCGGGCGGGCGTGGTGGTCTGGCTCCGGGTTCCCGCGGCCGTGCTGGCGCGCCGGCTGGCGCGCTCGGCGGGGCGTCCGCTGTTGCGGGCCGCCGCCGGCCGTCCGGCATCGTTGCGCCGGCTCGTCGCCTCCCTGCTCCGGAAGCGCGCAGCGGCGTATCGGCGGGCCGCCGACGCGATCGTGCGCGGGGACGCCGCGCCGCGCTCCGTGGCGCGGCGGGCGCTCGTCGCGGCGGGGCTGCGCCGCAGATAGAATGAAGCAAGCCCTGCGAGATCTGCGGCGCGGAAGCGGGAGGTCCGGACCGGTGCCCGCGGTGCGGCTACCCGGAGACCGGGCCCGAAGGCGCGCGGTCCTTGAAGGTCGCCTTGGCGCTCCTGGGGGGAGGCGAGTCCTCGGGGGCGGCCGACCGCGCCCGGCACGCGGTCCGGAAGATCCAGGAAGCCGCCCGGGCCGCGCCGGCGTCGGCGGTTACTCCGCTGCGACTCGCGGCGGCCTACGAACCGATCGCCGAGTTGGGGGAACCGGAACTGCTCGTGCTCGCCGACCGGGCGCTGGCGACCGCCCTGGCGCTCGCCTCATCCGATCGTGACGTGCACCTCGCCCGGCTGGCGCTGGCCGCGAAACGCGGGACCTTGCCGGCCTTGCGCGCCGAATACGACGCGTGCCGCGGCGAGCTGCCGATCGCGGAGGAGTGCATCCGGATGATTG